>JAYUBA010000486.1:0-6584 GCA_043741075.1 Frigoriglobus sp. | reverse complement strand
GAGCGTCAGCGACGGGGTACGGCGCTCACGGCGCCGGCGGAAGGGCGGGTAGCGGCGGCTCACGGCAGTTCGCCCGGCTTCTCCGGTTCGGGCGGCTTGTCCGGCACCTTCGGCGGCGCGCTGCCCGGCGGGCCGCCGCGGACGCGGTCGATCGTGGCCGACGGTTTCTCCAGGTCCACGATCACCTCCTGCGGCCACACGTACTCGCCGATGTTCGCGGCCTTGTCCACCGCCCGCGCGCGGACCCAGAAGTGCCACACCTTCTCGTCCGGCACCTCCCACGCGTACCGGCCGGTGGTGCGGGTCAGGTTGTTTTCCAGCCGGTACTTCACCTCGTTCCACTTGGGCGCGGTCTTGTCCAAGGTCCACTCCAGGCTCACCGGTTGCGGCATCAGGTTCAGGTCGGTGACCTCCCAGGTGATCTCCACCAGCGGCCCGCGGACCCCGCCCGGCTTCACCTGCACGCCGGTGATCTTCACCAGCGGCTTCGTGGTATCGACCACCACCAGCACCATCGGCGGGTCGTCCCGCTTCGGGTCTTCGGACCTCTTGCCGGCCCCGCTCTCCGGGATGACGTAGAACCCGTAGGTGCCCTCGCGCTCCGCCTTGAACGGGAGCGACAGCGCGTGCGGCCCCTTGTCGTCGGGCATGAGCTTGACCGGGTGCCGCTTCACCGGCTCCCAGTTGCCCTGCTCCTTGAGCACGAACAGGTGCGCCGCCTGCACCCCGGAGCGGCCCATGCGCTGCACGGTGTAGTCCACGTCGAACTCGAGCGCGTTGACGTAGTCGATGCGGGGCTGCGGGGGCGCGGCCCCGCCCGCGCCGCCGGCCCACGCCGGCGCGGCGGTCTTCGGCAGCCCGACGGCGGTGCCGGCCTCGGCCGGGATGCGGACCACCGGCGACACGCCCTCGTTGCCGGCCCGGTCGCGGGCCAGCACGCGCACCTCCAGCACCTTCCCCGGCGGCACCTTCCACGCGTAGGTGTCGCCCGGCTTGAACCGCGGGTCGGCCGGCTTGTCGTTGATCCGCGTCCACTCGGCGCTGGTCGGCCACTTGCACTCGAGAACGGTGCCCTGCGGGTCCAGGTTGTCGTCGGTGGCGAGCCACTCGACGCCGTTGCCGAGGGCGGCGATCTGCACCCGCGGCGGGACGGTGTCGATGACCGCGCGGACCTCCGGGGCGAGCTGGGCGTCCTTCGGGGCGACCGAGCCGTCGGCGTAGATGAACTGTACCGCGAAATCGTACTCGCCGTCGCGGGGCGCCTCGAACAGGAAGCCCTTCTTCCCGTCGCCGATCGGCTGCAGGCCGTTGACCGGCAGCTTCGCGCCCTTCTGGAACGGCCCGCGGTTGGCCGAATGAAAAAGTTGGAGGTGGGTCGGCTTGGTGGCGAGCTTGTCGATCTCCTCGCCCCGCACCGGGATGCCGAACGTGCGGTGCGGCCAGTAGTGCGACTGCAGCCCGCCGAACGGGCCGTCCTGCGGCGTCGCCACGGACGCCAGCACGAGGGCGGCGGCCAGTCCGGCGGCGGCGGTCAGGGTGTGTACGGGTCGCACGGCCGACCTCCTTGAGCGGGGCGCGTCTGGGCGGGGCGCGCCACGTCTACAGGATCGACCGGGCCGGTTACGCGGCTTGAAGGAAATGGAGGAAGGCAACTGCCCGGATAGCGCCCCGATGGCACGGCGCGACGAGGTAAGCGGGTGACGAGAGCTATTCTACCGGCCGGCGGTATACCCGCGTTTGTTGGAGCAACGCGTTCCGCCACCGCAGACTGAGATCGCGGTCGAACAGCGATTTCTTCGTTTGGAAGCGCTCGCCGTTCAAGAATGCCCGTATTTCGGAATGGGGGTAATTCTCAGCGAGCGGTACGTGCTCGGTTCGGAACGTGTACTCGGTCCCGTCCGAATGGATCATCCGCGCGGGGATCGTGTCGGCGACGAAATAGACAATCCCCCAGGCCGCGTGGTTGTCGCTTTCCAACAGCACCCATTCGGGTTCGCCGTGGGGCCGCCCGTGGTTCACGGACATGTCCGGAACGTCGAGGGCATCGACCTCCGGGTGCGGCTCGCCCCAATCGGCCGGGTTGACCCGGCGGTACAACCGTTCGCCGGGCTGGATATCGACTTTCGGGCGGTTGTTCCGGAGCATTTCGGGCGGCTTCTCAGCCATCGAGGTACGTCCTTGCACGGCTCGCCAGCGACTGGAACCCGACGTCCGAAGTGGGCACCTCAGCGGTCTCGGCACGTTCGCCTTCGGCAAACAGCGCGTGCGCGGTCCCGTCGTTGTAGACCTCGACGTACACGCGACGGGCACCGACCCGGCGCGTTACGCCCACCCCTCCGACGGCGGACGGAGCCACACGCGTCGGCGGAGCGCCCCCTTGCTGAAGTACGTGAATCAGCCGACGCGCGGCGGTAAGGGCAGCCGCGCTCGGCGGCTCCGCATCGTAACCGTTCCAGCCCTTCTTAAGCCCCTCCATCGCCTCCAGTTTCGTCTCCCAGTGCGCGACGTGGAAGGTGACGCGCATCACGTTCCCCACCCACGGCGGCGCGACGGCGGTCCATTCGCTCACGAACCGCGTGTAGTCGCGCACGGCGTCTTCAACGGTCGCGGGAAGGGTCCAGTCCATCACGATCCACCTCCCCTCGCAGTCGGGGTCTTCTTCGACCTGAAGACTGAGAGCGCTTCCGGCGGGGAAGCTCTCCCCCGCGAGTCGAACGGCCGTCGCGAGATGCTCGGTCAGTTCATGCGCGGCGACGAAGGCCCGAACGGCCAGCGGTGCCGCGTCCAGAGGAGAGGCCGCAGGCAGGGGGTTCTGCACGCTCGTTGTCATCGCTCGTTCCCCTCAATACTGATGGCCTCGTCCGGACGTTTCAAAGGTTCATCATATCAGCTCGCCGCGGCCGGGGCGGACGGCTTGGGCGCCGCCGGCGGGGCGGCACTCGCCGGCGCGGGGAACAGCCACTTCGCGAACAGCCCCTTCGCGCCCGGCACCCACAGCACGAACGCGAACACCGACAGCAGCCGCACCGACCGGAACACCGCGGTCACGCCGTCCGGGCCGGTCAGTCGCTTGCCCGCCGGGTCGGTCACGGCCGGCACCGCCAGCGCCGACTCGGCCGCGAGGGTCACCTGTCCGTCGGTGTCGGCGGCGGCCACCAGCGCCGCGGCGCGGGACGACGCGGCCGACGACGGGGCGAACGCGAACGCGAGTTTCGCCAGATCGGCCCCGCCGCGCAGGCGGTCGCGGATCACCCCGTCCGGCAGGAACGCGAGCAGCATCACCATCATGAACAGCTCGAACAGGTTCAGCCCCATCAGCACGCCGATGGCCGCGTGCATGGCCGCCGCCAGGAACACGACCAGCCACCGGAGCGGCGTCCACAGGAGGAACGGCCCGGCGATCTCGATGAACAGCGTGACCGCCGAGCCGCCCGCGATCAGCGCGTGGTACACCGGCTTGATCTCGACCACGCGGCGCAGAGCGGTTTCGTACCACTCGTAATGTAGGAGCGTGAACTCGGGGTTCACCATCACGTCCCAGGTGGCCTGCCCGTTCCACCACGCCCCGCCCTTGAGCTTCGCCAGCCCGGCCGCGATGTAGATGATGCAGAAGTGGACCTGGATCAGCCGCACCGCGAACCCGGCGCTCTTGGACGGCGGCGGGCCGGACAGGAACGCCCGCGCCGGGGCGTCCAGGGTGCCGGTGCGGCGCAGGCTCGCCCGCGCCGCGCGGTACCGCGCGATCAGCCGGTCCAGCGACAGCGCCGCCCCGCTGTTCCCGATCATCAGGTAGAACAGCAGGACGTTCATCATCGTGTCCATCCCGAACAGCACCTGCTGGGTGCGGTGGATGTACATGACGACGCCGACCCACACGAGCACCGAGGTGACGCGGGTGAACAGGCCCAGGGTGAACAGCACGATGGCGAACAGGACGGCGACGTGGACGATCGCCATCTGCGTCGGGTCGGTGACGTGGAACCAGACGGAGAAGATGGTGTGCCCGGTGCGCACCGCCCGCTCGGCCTCGTTGTTCCAGCGCTCCAGGTAGTCGATCTTTTTGGTCCGCTCGGCCGCGTCGGCCGGCAGCGTCAGCAGGAACTCGACGAGCGCCCGGCGCACCTCCGGGGTCACCTCGATCAGGTGCTCGAGCACGTACTTCCGCGCCGTCGGGTCGGCCGGGAGGACCGGCCAGAAGGCGCGGACCTCGTCGGCCACCACCTGCCGCTCGGCCGGGGTGAGCGCGAACAGGAACGCGGGCGTGTTGTTCACATAGTACACCGACTCGCGGGGCGCGGCCTCGGTGCGCCCGGCGACGAGCGCGGCGAGGAACTTGTCCCGCACCTCCTCGGACGGCCCCATGTTCAGGATCCACTGGAGCGTCAGCATCCCCGGCTCCGGGCTGTCCGAGCGGGCGCACCGGTCCAGGAGCCGCAGCGCGTCCCGCCGCCGCGCCTCGTCGGCCGGCAGGTCGCGGATGAACGCGACGACCGCCTGCCGCCGGTGCGGGAAGTCGGGCACCCGCGCCGGGATCACCGCCTGCGGGTCCCACGACCAGAACGGCGACGCCTGCCACGGGTACTCGTGCCGCTCGCGCTCCACGAACCGGTGCGCGTACCACCCCGTCTCGCCGAAGAACTGCTGCAGGTCCACGCTGTACGCCAGTTGCGTGTACAGCACCAGCAGTCCGGTGGTGACGCGGATGAAACCGAGGGTGATCGGGTCCGAGGCCGGGAACCAGAACCCGACCCACCGCTGCCACGGGGACCGGGACGCGGGTTCCGGGACGGCGTGCGGGGTCATCTCAGTCGCCATGTCGCTCCTCACTCGGCACAGTCCAGAGACCCAACCCCCTTCCCCGAGCGGGAAGGGGCTTTCTTCTGGCCCTCTCCCCGCCGCGGGAGAGGGTGGCGAGGCCCTGCGAGCCGGGTGAGGGGGCGCCCGGCGAAACGACGAAGGCGAAGCTCTCTTCTCTTGGCGCTCACCCCTCACCCGTCGGCGAAGCGCCGCCACCCTCTCCCGCAAGGGGAGAGGGCCAGATGAAGAGACCTCACCGCAACTGGCCCCAGTCGAACACGCGGCCCTTGAACTTCGGGTCGCCCAGGTCGTCCACGGTCGTGTCCGGCCCCAGCCCGTCCGGGCCGAGCGCGTGGAACGACATGTAGTCGAGGAACTCCCGCTTGGTCGTCTCCCCCGGCGGGACGCCCCCCGGCCGCGGCATGATCGGCACCAGCCAGTACAGCATCGGTTCCTGCGGGTTGACCAGGGTGCCGTGTACGTCGTACTCGCCCAGGAAGAACGGCCGGTACGTCGTCGGGTGGTACGGGCTGGTGCTCGCGTTCGGCCGCTTCCGCCAGTTGGTGAAGTCATCGACCGACATCGTGTTGTGCTGTAACCGGTACACCTTCACCGTCGTCTTCGCGGCGGCGCCCTTGTCCGGGGTGTGCTCCAGGATGACGTGCGACGCGTACGACGGCAGCACGAACCGGGCGACCTCGGCCTGCGGCAACTGGTACTGGATGTCCGGCGGGTCGGTCGGGTGCTGGGGGATCGGGGCCAACTGCCGCCGCCCGCGCATCTCCCGCGCCTCGAACGTGGCCGCCCGCAGGCCGGGCGAGCCGCGGGCCAACTGCTCCGTGAGCGACAGCCGGCGATAGTAGGTGAGGCCGAGCGGGTCCTTCACGTCGCCGGGCCGCTTCGGCAGCACGACCCATTTCGTGGTGTACTGCCCCTCGCCCGTCTTCGGGTCGCGGCCGGTCTCCGTCTTCACCAGGAACACGAGCACGCTCGCCGCCCCCGGTTCGGGCGAGTAGAAGTGGTAGGCGTTCCGCATGTAAACGAACTGCAGGTACGGGTTGAAGATGCGGACGAACGCCTGCTCCGTCACCCACGGCGCGAGGTAGTTCCCGGTGGGCGGGGTGGTGGTCGCCAGGGCGATGCCGGTGAAGTGGAACAGCACCAGCGCGGTGACCGCCGCCGGCCGGTACCGGGCCGGCGCCAGGCGGATCGCCGTCCCGGCGAGCGCGACCGCGGTCAGCGCGCCGAACAGCAGCCGGAACGAGTCCCAGTGGGCGGGCGTGCCGGCGACCGCCAGGAGCGCCGCCGCCGCGCCCACCGCCCACGCCTTCCACAGGTCCGGCCGCAGCGACACGGCCCCCCCGGCGGTGACCGCCCCGGCCAGCACCAGGAGCATCCGGGCGGTGTGCCCCGGCCACTCCGGCGGGGCGTCGGCCAGTCCCAGCGCCGCCGCGACCGCGATCAACGCCGCGCCGGCGAGACCGATCTTGCGCACCACCGCCCATTCGACCGGCGGCACGACCTCCGCGAGAGCGGCGTCGGAGGGCGCGGGCGAAGCGGGTGCGGCGTCACGATCCATGACGAGCCTCGGTGTCAGCCTGGGGTGAACGTACCTTACCCAATCGGCGGGGGGTGACGAAGGGCATAACCGCATTTCGGCCCCCGGCGTTGGCCGCGACCCGCGTCAGGGCAACTCAGAGATTGGAGTTGGGTTGAGGGTGGCCGGGGCAGAGGCTTTGCGATGCCCCGGTTTTCAAGCCTTCGGGTGTCGCACCGGGGCATCGAGG
>JAYUBA010000485.1:0-1945 GCA_043741075.1 Frigoriglobus sp. | reverse complement strand
GCCAGCCCTGCACGAACGCGCGATAGATCTCCGAATGATCCTCGCCGGCGGCCGGACGGCGCGCCTCGAGTGAGGTCCATATCTCGCGCGCGGTCGCGGCGCGTCCGCGCGCGTAGGCGAGCGGGTCGCGGCCCAGGTACCAGGCCTGCGAGTCGGGATCGAGGCCCACGAGATCCTCGTCGGCCGCGTAAGCGTGCCCCGGCTCCTCGGACCGCGCGGCGATCGCGGCGAGCCCGGCGGACTCGTTCTCGGGGGAGAGCGGCTTATAGGCGTACTCAACGGCCCAGAAGTCGTAAGGCCCGAGCGCCGTGTTCCAAAAGCTTCCCTGCTTCTGCCCCGGAGCGGCCACGTTGGCCGGAAGGTAATCCATGACCGAGGCGGCGAGCGGCGCGGGCCCGGACATCTCGGAGAGGTCCTTCCACGTCTTGGCGAGGAAATTGTGCCGCAGGCCGAGCGTGTGCCCGACCTCGTGGGCGCACACGTAGCGGATCATCGCCCCGGTGGTGTCGTCCGGGAGCGGGAACTTGCGGGCCTTCGGGTCCACCGCGGAGCACTGGAGGAAGTACCAGATTTGCGAGGTCTTCACCATGTCGTGCCAGAAGATGATGTGCGCGGAGATCACCTCGCCGGACCGCGGGTCGTGGACGTGCGGCCCCATCGCGTTCTGCACCGGTTCGGCCACCCACCGGATGACGTTGTACCGGGCGTCCTCCGGGTCCCAGTTCGGGTTCTCGGCGCGGGTCGGCGCGTCCTTGCACACGATCGCGCCCTTGAAACCGGCCTTCTCGAACGCGGGCACCCAGTCCTCGACGCCCTGCTTCAGGAACGGGCGCCACTTCTCCGGGATCTCCTTCGACAGGTAGAAGGTGATCGGCTTCACGACCTCGCCGACGGCCGCGGCCGGGTCCTTCTTCTCCAGCCGGAACCGGTTGATGAACTCGCGCGGCACGGCCCACTGCTTCGGGTGCGAGTAGTCCACGAACTCTTCGGTGAAGTACCCGACGCGCGGGTCGGCCAGGCGCCCCGGCATGGGCGCTTCGGGGAGGATCACGAGGCTCTGGTGAACCACCGCCGTCGCACTCTTCGGGCCGGTGCCGGCGGCCGGACCGAACGGCCCGCCGAACCCGCCGCCCCCGGCGCGGAACGTGAGCGTGGCCCGCACCTCGACGTTGGTCGGGAACGCCTTCACTTCGGACAGGAACGAGCGCGACGAGTCCACGCTCGCGCCGGTGCCGGACCCCGAGGCGCGGCTGACCGACAGGTCCGCGATGCCGAAGATGAACGTGTCCGACACGTTGATGACCACGGACCGGTCCTTGCCCTCGCACTCGACGGTGAACGCGGCGATGATCGCGTCGGTCGCGCTCGCGTCGATGGACGCCTGCACGGCCTTGCCGTCGGACCGCTTCGCGAACCCGACCTTCCACAGGTAGATCTTGTTCCCGCGGCGCTCGAACTTGAGCACCGTGTGGCCCAGGGCCGCGCCGCCCCAGCTCCCGAACATGCCGCCGCCCGGCCCCTTCGCCACTTCCGCGTGCCAGAGGAACAGCCGGCCGAGTTTGTCCTGCGGGATCTCGAAGTACAGCTTGTCCTCGTTCCGGTGAACGGCGAACACGCCCGCCTGCGTGGTGAAGTCCTTGGTGATGACATCGTCGTACTTCCGGAGGTCGCTGGCCTTGGCGAGGCCCTTCGCCGGCGGTTGCTTCGCCGCGACCGACGCGACGAACGACGAGAGGAAAGCGAGCGCGGCCAACAGGCCGGCGCCCACCAGGAAGCGGGTCCGCATGGTTGCACCTCAGCGGGAGTGCGGCAATTCAGTTTGGGATGACTGAGGGTATCTTACCGTCTGGGTAAGGGGGAGGGATAACGCCGGTCGGAAAGTTCGCCGGCGCGCGCCGTCACAACCGGAACGGGCCGCGCTGGTGGCCGCGGAACCGCGCGCCGC
>JAYUBA010000484.1:0-1945 GCA_043741075.1 Frigoriglobus sp. | reverse complement strand
CTATCCGCTGATCCGCTCTCGGGCCATCTGTTCGTTTTCACCAATCGCTCGGCCAACAGAGTCAAGGTCTTGTACTGGGGCGGCCACGGTTTGTGTCTTTGGTGCCAGCGACTGGAAGGGGGGAGATATCATTTCCCCGAAGCGACCGCCGCCGGGATCGAACTGACCGCCGCTCAGTTCGCCATGATCCTCGACGGCATCGACGTGTCCCGCGTTCGACGCTTCAAGCGGTATTCTCCTCCGGCTCCGACAACTTCGCGCTACCCGACGGCGTGAGCGGTGTTCAAAGGGCATGGACGCCACCACGCTTGCTATCGATGCGCCGCTGCCGACCGACGTGCCCACGCTCCAGGCGATGGTTCGTGAGTTGCTCACCGAACTCCAGAAGGTGCGCGCCGAGAACGCCGAACTGAAGACCAAACTCGACGCGGCGTTGAAGCATCGGTTCGGTCGCCGGAGCGAGCGCCGTCCACCACCGCCTGTGCCCACCACCGAGAAGCCCCCGCCGAAGCGCGATGACCACGGCCGCTCGCCTTTGCCCGAACACCTCGAACGGCGTGAGGTCGTCCACGACCTCACCGAGGCCGAGCGATTGTGCCCGTGTTGCGGACGGTCGCGGGCGTGCATCGGGGAGCAGACCGCCGAGCAACTCGATCTGGAGCCAGCCAAGTTCTTCGTCCTCCGCACCGTCAAGAGGAGTTACGCGTGTCGGCACTGCGATCCAGTGACCGTGCCAAGCGAGCAGCGCATCCAGACCGCCGGGCCGGCCCAGGTCGGGCCGATTGCCAAAGGGTTGTGCGGGCCGGGCCTGTTGGCGCACGTCGTCACCGCCAAGTTTGCCGATCACACCCCCGTGCATCGACTCGCCGGTCAACTGATAGCGTCCGGTGAAGTGGCGTCTTGTGAGGTGAGTTAGTCTGGGGTTTTCCTCGCCCGCAGGAGCCCCGTGATGTCCGAGCCTGATCCCCGTCTCGTGGAACGCTGGCGAACGACCTTCGCCGCGTGGCGCAGGTCCGGCCTCTCGGTGGCCGCGTTCTGCCGCTCGCGTGATCTCAATCTGTCGAGCTTCTACCGGTGGCGGAAGATCCTTGACGACCTCGACCGGCCGGCCGCGACCCGGCCCCGATCCGAACCCGACCCGCTGCCGTGCCCGTCCTTCGTGCCCGTCCGCGTGATCCCCGATGCCGTCGTCGAGGTGATCCTTCCCTCCGGTGTCCAACTCCGCGTGCCGCTGTCCGCTGATGCTCCGCAACTGGCCCGCCTTGTTCTGGCCCTGCGAGCATCATCATGCTGACCATGGGCACCACTGGCGTCATCTACGTCGCCGTCGAGCCGCAAGACGGTCGCAAGGGGATCGACGGACTCGCGGGTATCGTCCGCACCACGCTGGGTCGCGATCCCGGCTCCGGCGACCTGTTCGTCTTCAAGAACCGGCGCGGCGACAAGCTCAAGATCCTCGCCTGGATGGGCGACGGCTTCGCCCTGTACCTGCGTCGGCTCGAAAAGGGAACCTTCGCGTTCCCCACGGCCGCGGCCCCGGAACTCGCCATCACCACTACGCAACTGGCCATGATCCTCGGTGGCATCGAGTGGACCCAGACCCGCGCCCGAACGCGGTTCCAACAGTCGGTGTAATTCTTCTCGACAGACGCGATAGGTTCCGCGGCGTCGCGCGTCTTCAATGACATGGCGATGTCACCGGAACCCGAACTCCTCGCGCTCCGCGAGCAGGTGGCCCACCTGCTCGCCGACAACGCGCACCTCCACGCCCGGGTCCAGGAGCTCCTCGCCCTCGTCGGCGAACTCCGCGGCACCGTCGAGAAGCAACAAGACCACATCGCCAAACTGGTTACTGGTTCCCGCCTCGTCAATGATCCCAGTTATGCGGCGAGTGTGACACCTGGCAATCCCGTTTGCTGTATGAAGCCCCTCAGCAGGTCGGGCC
>JAYUBA010000483.1:0-1946 GCA_043741075.1 Frigoriglobus sp. | reverse complement strand
GATTTCTCTTCTCACCCGATCAGCACAGTAGGGCAGCCGAGGATGATCACCCCGCCGTGGCCGGTGCTGTCGCCCATGCGGGCCGCGGGCATGCCGCCGATGAGTACCGTGGGCGAACCGGGCACGAGCGTGTCCGGCGGGCCGACGCACACGGCCATGTCGGTGGCCCGCGCGGCGGGCAGACCGCCGATCAGCACCGTGGGGCACCCCGGACCGGAGATCGGCCCGCCCACGTGCGGAACGATCCCCGTCACCATCGGGCACGTGTGCATGTCGGTCAGGCGCGCGGCCGGCTGGCCCATGACGACTCTCCGCGAGGGGTGACGCTCAGGAATACGGCCCGCCGGCCGCGGTTCTTTCGGACGCGCACCGGAACCGGCGGAGGCGCGACTATGCCGCGGGCGGGTCACCGACCGGCACGCCGCCGTCGAACTCGCGAATGATCTTCTTGTTCTTGACGGCCTGCTTCGCGGACGCCCCGCCGCGGTGCCGGCGGTCGCCGTCCGCGTGCCGGAACTGCCCGGTCTTCGGGTCCGCGTACTTGCTCTTGGTGGCCTTCTTCGGCTTCTGGTCGCGCGCCATGGGATGTCGAGCCGTAGTGAGAAGGGCGGCCGAATCTGCGGACAACTCTTCTGCTCCGGACACGCGGCGCGCCCGTAGGTTCACGCAACTCCCCATTTTCCTCCGATTGAGCGAATCACCCGTGCATGACGTAGCCGCCGTCCACGTTGACCGTCTGGCCGGTGACGTTCGCGGCCCGTGCGCTCGCCAGGAACACCGCCATCGCGGCGATGTCCGCCGGCGTCTGCCACCGGTTCAGCGGCACGAGTTTCGTGATCTTCTCCGCGGCCCAGGCGTCGTACTCCTGCCGCGCGTCCGGCGGTTGGCGGTCCCACCACGCCTGCCACACCGAGCGGTTCAGCGGCGTCTTCACCATCCCCGGACACAGGCAGTTCACGCGAACGCCGAACGGGGCCAAATCCTTCGCCGCGCACTGCGCGAAGTTGATGAGTCCCGCCTTCGACGCGCTGTACGGCGGGTCCGTCTGCGAGCCGTTCTGCCCGGCGACCGACGACAGGAACAGCATCGTGCCCGTCTTTCGCTCCGCGAGTTTCGGGGCGAACGCGTGCGCCACGCTCGCGGCCCCGACGAGGTTCACGCGTAGCACGCGCGCCCAATCTCCGGGGTCGAGTTGCCAAAACGGGAACCCGAACTTGCCGGACCCGATGCCCACCGCGAACGCGACGTGATCCACCGCGCCGAACTTCGCCCACGTCTCGCCCGCGGCGGCGCGAACGTCCGCGTCGTCGGCCACATCGACTTGCCACGCCAAGTGCTTGCCCTCTCCCCTTGCGGGAGAGGGTGGCGGCGCTTCGCCGACGGGTGAGGGGGCGCGCCTCGGGTGGGCTAACGTTTCACCCCTCACCCGGTCTTCAGACTCGCCACCCTCTCCCGCAAGGGGAGAGGGCAAAGAAAGAGCGGTCGCGTGTACGTCCGGCGACACGTCCCACACGCCGACGCGACAGCCCTCTTCGGCGAATGCGGCGGCGATGGCCCGCCCCAGCCCGCGGGCGCCCCCGACCACCACCGCGACGCTTCCGGCTAATCCGAGATTCACGACGGCCCCTCGAAGAGAGTGAACGAACTTATCACAAGACGATCATCGCGTCGCCGTAGCTGAAGAACCGGTACTCGCGGGCGACGGCCTCCGCGTAGGCGTTTTGCAACAGGTCGCTCCCCGCGAGCGCCCCGACGAGCAGCAGGAGCGTAGTTCGCGGCAAGTGGAAGTTGGTAACGAGCGCATCGACCGTGCGGAACGTAAACGGCTCGTGAATGAACAGCCCCGTTTCGCCGCAGAAGGGGCGGAGCGAGTCCGGCGCGGTACTCTCTTGACCTCCCCCCTGGAGGGGGAGGTGGCGAGGCTTTGCGAGCCGGTGGGGGGGAGA
>JAYUBA010000482.1:0-1946 GCA_043741075.1 Frigoriglobus sp. | reverse complement strand
ACCATCGGCTGGACCATGAACAGGAGCGACGCGCTGACGAACAGCGTGACGGCGAACATCAGCGGCACGGGGCTACTCCGGATGCAGATCAGGGCGCCGGGCGGGTTACACCGAAGTGTATCGAACCCGCGCGCCGCGGAGTAGTTCCGAGAAATGAGAAGGCACGCGCCGCCGAGCTTTCCTCTCTTTGTGGGACAGGCTTTCAGCCTGTCGAAGCAATGACAGGCTGAAAGCCTGTCCCACAAAGAAAGGCCGCGACACCGCCGACTACGCGCGCTCACCCAATGCCTTGACCGGGCGCGCCGCCGGCCCCTTGTACAGCGCCCGCGGGCGGATCAGCCGGTTGTTGTCGAGCTGCTCGATCACGTGCGCCGCCCACCCGGTGATGCGCGACATCGCGAAGATCGGCGTGTACAGCGGGATTTCGAGCTTCATGGCGTGGTACAGGCGCCCGGCCGGCCAGTCGAGGTTCGGGTACATGTTCTTTTCCGCCGCCATCACGCGCTCGATGGCGTCGGCGGTTTCTTCCCACGTCGTGTCCGTGGCGGCTTCGGCCGCGGCGCGGGCGTACGCCTTCAGGATGCCGGCCCGCACGTCGCCGGTCTTGTAGACGCGGTGGCCGAAGCCCATGATCCGCTCCTTGCGGGCGAGCGCCGCTTTCGTCCACTCCTCCGCTTTCTCCGGACCGCCGGCCGCGAGCAGGATGTCCATCACCTTCTCGTTCGCCCCGCCGTGGAGCGGCCCCTTCAGCGCGCCGATCGCGCCCGTGACGCCGCTGTGCAGGTCGGACAGCGTGGACACGATCACCCGCGCCGCGAACGTGCTCGCGTTGAACTCGTGCTCCGCGTACAGGATGAGCGACACGTCCATCGCCCGCACTTCGGCCGGCGACGCCTCGGTGCCGCGGAGCATGTACAGGAAGTTGGCCGCGTGCGACAGGTCCTGCCGGGCCAGCACCTCCGGTAGCCCCTTCACGATGCGGTAGTAGTCGGCGATCACGACCGGGATTTGGGCGAGCAGGCGCTCGGCCTTCCGCAGGTTCGCGTCGTGCGAGTTGTCGGCCGCGTCCTGGTCGAAGTGCCCCAGCGCGCTGACCGCGGTGCGGAGCGCGTCGAGCGGGGTGGTCCACTTGGGCAGCGCCGCGAGCAGGTCCTTCAGGGGCGGCGGGAGCCGGCGCGCCGCGGCCACCCGCGTGTGGAACTCCTTCACCTGCGCCGCGGTCGGTAGCTCGCCGTGGAGCAGCAGGTACGCGACCTCGTCGAACGAGCAGTGGTCGGCGAGGTCGCCGACGCCGTAGCCGCGGTAGCTCAGCCCGCTCTCGACGGTGCAGATCGCGGTCTCGCCGGCGGTCACGCCTTCGAGGCCGGGGGAGTAGGCCGGTGTGGTCATGGTCGTCTGTGCCCTCGGAAGAACCTACCCCCCGGCCCCTCCCTGAAGGGAAGGGGAGGAAGACGGGACTTGCTTTTCACCCCCTTCCCTTCAGGGAAGGGGGCCGGGGGGTTAGGTCGCTGCTCATTCAAATTACCTTAGCGGAAGCCGGCGGCCACAGCAGAGCGTAAACGGTGTTGGCGAGCATGGCGAGTACGAAGTCGATCATGAGGATCGCGACGAACGAGACGACGAACGCCTCGGTCGCGGCGCGGCCCACGCCCTCCGCGCCGGGCCGGCTGTTGAACCCGCGGTGGCACGCGATCAGCGACAGCACCCCGCCGAACACCACCGCCTTCATCAGCCCCACCATCACGTCCCACACCTTCACGAAGTCCCGCGTGTGCCGCCAATAGTGGTAGCCGTCGATGTCGTACACCCGCAGGCAGATGAGCGTGCTGCCGACGAGGCCCATCACGTCGGCCAGCACGGTGAGCAGGGGCAGGAGCAGCACGCACGCGACGAACCGCGGCCCGACGAGGTACTTGACCGGATCGACGCCCAGGCACGCGAGCGCG
>JAYUBA010000481.1:0-6593 GCA_043741075.1 Frigoriglobus sp. | reverse complement strand
CCGCGTAGCGGCGGACTACTTTCACACCCGCGCCGCCACCTTCTTCTTGCTCGTGCCGCTGATCGCGGCGCACGCCCGTCGCAGGCGGCGGATGCCCTCCGTCACCTGCTCCGGGGTCGCGACGCCGAAGCACAACCGGCACTCGTTGTTCGGCACGCGCCCGTGCGCGTCCGGGACGTGGCCGAACTCGCCCGGCACGTACAGCACGCCCGCTTCCATCGCCGCCGGCACCAGCGGACCTGATGGGCCGGTGTCGATGCCGTCGAGCGTCAGCCACACGTAGAACCCGCCGGCCGGGACCGTCCAGCTCGCGGCCGGGAAGTCGGCGAACTCCGCTTCCAGCGCCGCCAGCATCACGTCCCGCTTGTGCCGGTACACGCCGCGCAGTTCGTCCGCGTGCCGCGCGTACGCGCCCGACGCGATCAGCCGCGACGCGATGTGCTGCGACAGGTTCGCGGAGCCGAAGTCGTGGCTCCCCTTCAGGTGCAGCAGCGGGGCCATCACGTCCGGCGGCACGATCGCGTACCCGGTCTTCAGCCCCGGCGCGCACGGCTTCGAGAACGTACTCGTGTACACCACGAACTCGTTCGTCGGGTCGAACCGCTTCACGCTGGGCAGGTCGTCGCCGGTGAACCGGAGTTCGCGGTAGGCCGCGTCTTCGAGGACGATGATGCGGTGGTCGGTGCTGAACCGACGGGCGAGTTCGACCAGTTTCGCGCGGCGCTCGACCGCGAGCGTGAGGCCGGTCGGGTTCTGGAAGTAATCGACGGTGTAGACGGCCCGCACGCGCGACAGTTCGCCCGACCGGCGGAGCCGTTCCAGCAGCGCCTCCAGTTCGTCCACCTTCATGCCGTGGTCGTCCATCGGCACGGTCAATACTTTCGCGCCGTGCGACTGGAGCAGGCTGTGGAACACGAAGTACGACGGGGCTTCGGTGATGACGATGTCGCCCGGATCGAACAGCACTTCGCCGATCAGGTACAGCAGTTGTTGCGAGCCGGTGGTGATGCACACGTCGGCCGCGGTCAAGCTCAGGTCGGCCGGCGTCACGCCGTCGGCGGCGCATACGAGTTGCAACACCTGCTCGCGGAGCGCGGGCAAGCCCTGCGTGGACCCGTACTGGAGCGCGGCTTGTCCCGAAGCCGGGTCGGCGAGGATGTCGGCCGCGGCGGCCCGCACGTCCTCGACCGGCAGCGAGCCTTCGTCCACCAGTCCGGCGGCGAACGAGATCAGGCCGGGCGTCTCGAGCGCCTTCTGGATGAAGTAGCTGATGGGCGAGTCGGCGGTGCGGCGGGACTTGCCCGACCGCAGGAGCGGCGCCGGCGGCATGGGTGCGATCCTTTCGGAGAGAAGGAGAAACAGAGGAGAACTAACCACAGAGACACAGAGACACAGAGAGAACCAAAGAGAGAAGATCGTTCTGAAAAACTGTCCTCCTCTTTCTGTCTTCTCTGTGCCTCTGTGTCTCTGTTGTTATACTCCTCTTTCAATACTTCGCGAGGTCGCCGCCGGTGCCCAGGCCCAGCCCATCGACTACCGCCTTCGCGCCGTCGCTCATGAACTTCAGCTCGCTGTTCACCGCGATGAACTGCCACCCGTCCGCGATCCGCGCCTTCGCCTCCTCGACGCTGAACGTGTGGATGCCGACCGGCACGCCGATCCGCTTCGCAGCGGCTAGGATGTCCGCTAGCGCCTGCTTGAACACCTCCGGCGCGGGCGGCTTGCCGTCGGGGCTTCTCATGCTCGCGGCGAGGTCGTTCGGGCCGACGAACACCGCGTCGATGCCCGGCACCGAGTACACCTCCTCGAAGTTCCGCACCGCCTGGATGTGCTCGCACTGGAGGACGATGAGCAGTTCGTCGTTGGCCTTCGCGTAGTAGTCGGCGGGGGTCGCGGCGAAGTTCAGCGCGTGGACGCTGCCGCCGACGCTCCGCGTGCCGAACGGTGGGTACAGGCACGCGCTCACCGCGTCCTGCGCCTCCGGCCGCGTGTTCACCATCGGCACCACGACGCCGAACCCGCCGTTGTCCAGCACCCGCTTGATGTGGTCGTGGCGGTTGCTCGGCACGCGGACGAGTGGCACGCACCCGGCGTCGGCGATGGACGCGATCATGTGCGTGGTGGTCTCGACGTTGACGAGCGAGTGCTCGACATCGACGGTGAGCCAGTCGAACCCGGCGCGGGCGAGGAACCGGGCGGCGGTGACGCTGCCGAGCGACAGCCACGTGCCGACCGTGGGCTTGCCGGACTTCAGGAGACGCTTGACGGGGTTGGTACGCATGGGGCACTCGAACGCTGGGGATGAGGTGTCGGCAGTTATACACTCTCCGCGGTGCCCGCCCACTTTGGGATTGTGGCGCTCCGGCGGGATGGGGTAGTAACTCGTCCGACCCGAGCGAGGGGGAAGGTTCCGATGCCGGCCGTCGCGACGAACTACTGGCCCGATACCCGGTGCGCGAAGGCGTTCTGGGGGCAGCACGACCTGCCGCCCTACCGCCAACTGCTCGCCGACACCGTCGCGTGGGCCGACCCCGGTCCGGGCGAGCGGTGGCTCGACCTCGGGTGCGGCGGCGGGGCCATCACCCGCGCCATCTGGGAGCGGACCGGCGGCGCGGTCGCGGGGGTGGTGGGGGCCGACTGCGCGGGGGCGAACGCGGACGCCTACGACCGGCTGCGGGAAACCCTGACGCCCACGCCGGGCGAACGAATCCGGTTCGTCTGTCACGACTTTAGCGGCGGGCTGGGGCCGTTCGCGGACGGCGCGTTCGATCACGCCGTATCGGGGCTGTCGATTTCCTACGCCGAATCGCTCGACCCCGCGACCGGCGCATGGACGACCGCCGCCTACGACCGGGTTCTGGGCGAGGTGTTCCGGGTGCTCCGGCCGGGCGGGCGGTTCGTGTTCTCGGTGAACGTGCCGAACCCGTCCTGGGGGAAGGTCGCTCGGTTCTCGCTGGGCGCGGCGGTGCGGTCCGCCCGCCCCCTGGTGTACCTGAAGCGGTCGTGGCGGATGCTGCGGTACGGCCGGTGGCTCAAGCGCGAGGCGCGGGCCGGCCGGTTCCACTACCTGCCCGCCGGGGCGGTGACCCGGAAGCTGGCCGCCACGGGCTTCGAGCCGGTCGCCCATCGCCTGAGTTACTGCGACCAGGCGTACATCTTCCGGGCTTTCAAACCAGCGTGAACGGGGCGGTAAATCATGCGCGGGCGCGCGATCGCTCTGTCGGCACCGCGGCGGTTCCTCACCGACCTGCTGTACCTCGCCTCTCACATCCCCACCGTTCCGGTGCAGCGGCGGATGCAACTGGCCGGGGTGGCGGCGGCGCGGCGGGCGGCCGTCGGCCGGCCGGGGTGGCCCGCGCTGTTCCTCAAAGCTTACGGGCGGGTGGCGGCGGAGGTGCCGGAGTTGCGGCGGGCGTACGTCTGCCTCCCCTGGCCCCACCTCTACGAGTACCCGACGAGCGTGGCGAGTGTGGCCGTCGAGCGGGAGTACGGGGGCGAAAAGGCGGTGTTCTTCGGCCGCATCTACAGCCCGGCCGAAGTGCCCCTGGCCGAGACCGACGCGCGCCTGCGGGCGCTGGTCGAAACCCCGGTCGAAGAGGTCAAAGCGTTCCGAAAGCTGCTGCGGGTGGCCCGGCTGCCGCGGCCCCTCCGCCGGTTCCTGCTGTGGGTGGGGTTGCACCTCCCCCGGTCGCGCCCGGACTTGTTCGGCACCTTCGGGCTGAGCGTCTACTCGTCGCTCGGCTCGGAGTCCCTGCACCCGATCTCCCCGCTGACGACCACGCTCACCTACGGGGTCATCCGGGAGGACGGGCAGGTGGACGTGCGGGTCGTGTACGACCACCGGGTGATGGACGGCGCGACGGTGGCGCGGGCGCTGGCGCGGCTGGAAGCGGAACTGACCGGGGCGGTGTGCGACGAACTCCGCGCGATGGCCGACCCGGACCGGGCCGTGCGCGCCCGCGAAGCCGCGACCGGCTGTTAAGCGGCCGAGGGTCAGGTCGCTTCCCCGGCCAGCGCCCTCTTCACGCCCAACTGCTGCACCTCTTTCCACACGTCGCCGTAGGCCTCCTTGTCGAACGGCGGGCAGCCGGTTTCGTACTGGCCCAGTGGGTGGTCCTTCGACCGCATCAGCGCCGTGCAGTAGCTGAACGTGCGGCACACCCGCTTGCGGTCGAGCGTGCCTCGGTCGAGCAACTGCCGCACCCAGTCCGGCTGCGCGAGCGTGCCGCGACCCACACCGACGATGTTCACGCGGCCGTCGCGGACGTTCGCCGCCGCGGCCTGCGGCAGGAACTCTTGCAGGTAGCTGTAACCCGTGCCGACGAGCGCCAGATCGGGGAACGCGCGCTGGATCGTTTCCGTTGCGCGGAAGTGGCGATCGACACCGACGAGCGGGTGTTCGGGCGACTCGTACCCGTCCGGCGGCGGGTACTCGAACGGCCGCCCGTAGTGCGGCTGCGCGTACGGGTTGCCCATCGTCGCGTTCACCAGGGTCACGCCCAGCGCCCGCATTTCGCCGATCCACCGCAGCGGTTCGGTGAGATCGACCGCGACCGGGTCGGTCTCGGACATGCCCCACCCGTTCGCCAGCGGCAGCGCGTGCGCGTCGGGCACGCCGGGGTTGCTGAACGGGATGCCGTCGTAGACGTTCATGCGCGTCGCGATGACGACGTGCGCCGGCACCGCGGCGCGCACCGCCTGAATCGCCTCGCGGGCGAACCGCGTGCGGTTCTCGTAACTGCCGCCGTAGCGGCCGGGGCGGTTCCGCGCGCCGAGCAGTTCGTTCAGCAGGTAGCGGTGGCACTGCTTCACGTCGATGAAGTCGAACCCGACCTCCACCGCCAGCTTCGCGGCGCGAACGTAGTCGTCAACGAGGCGCTTCAACTCGTCGTCGGTGATGAGCGGGTAGTCGGGCGTGACCTTCGCGCCGGTGGCTTTGTCGGCGACCGTGCGCGGGTCGAGGAGCGGGTCGTGCGTGGCGATGACGGGCCGCGGGTGGCTGTACCGGCCGGAGTGCGTCAGTTGCAGGCCGAACAGCAGGTCCGAGTCGGTGCCGTTCGCGTCGCGGTGGGCCTGACGGCAGTCGCTCACGATCCGCGCGAACGCGGGCTTGGTCGATTCGTTGAGTGTGATCTGTCGCGGGGTGGCGCGGGCGGCTTGCGTGACGGCGCACGCTTCGCCCCAGAGGAGCTTCGCGCCGCCCGCGCCGAAGCGCACATAGCGGCGAAAGGTGAGTTCGCCGGGCGCGCCGTCGGGTTCGCCGTCGCACCCCTCCATCGGGTGAACGCACCACCGGTTACCCACCGCGCGCGGGCCGATGGTGAGAGGCGTGAACAGCGGGGCGAGGTCGTCGGAGAACCGCAGGTCGGTGCCGAGCCGCGCGTTCTCCGCTTCGAGATCGGCTGTCGATTTGTACTTGAAGAACTTCGACATGTGGTAGTCTTCGGAAGAGTTAACCACAGAGACACAGAGACACAGAGAAGACCAGAGAGAACAGAGTCTTTGAAGACAATTCTCCTCTGTCTTCTCTGTGCCTCTGTGTCTCTGTGGTTAGTCCTTCTTTTCGGGTGGCTCCTTGAACAGTGCCACGAACACCACCAGCGCCACGATATACCCGACCAGCGGGACGAGCCACACCGCGTTCCAGTCGGTGGTCGCCCCGGTGCGGTTCAACTCCACCGTGTTGCTCGCCAGGACGTTGCCCGCCAGCACGGCGGGGCCGCTGCCGAGAAACGTCACGAGCGACTGCGCGCCGGCGCGCAGGTGCTGCGGCGCCTCGCGGTCCACGAAGTACGCGCCGAGCATCCCGAAGAACGCGTACCCCCACCCGTGCATCGGCAGCCCGACCGCCACGATGCCGGGCACGTTCGCGGAGAACAGGAGCGCGTTCCGCAGCACCAGGCCGCCGAGGCCCAGGACCATCAGGCGCTTCAGCCCGACCCGCCGCAGCAGCCACGGGGTCGCGGCCATGCACCCGATCTCGCACCACTGCGCCAGCGTCATGATGACCTCCGGCGCGAGCCGGCCGTACGCGCCGAGGTCGAGCCTCACGCCCAGGTCGTTGAGATACGGCGAGACGAACAGGCCGTAGAACTGGTTCATCAAGTTGCACAGGAACAGCACGGCGGCGAACACTACGAACGAGCGGTCGCGGAACATCCGGACCGCGGGCAGCCCGATCACCTCGCGCACGGGGCGGCCGTACCCCTTCGGCGGCGTGTGCGGCAGCACGAAGGCGAACGCCGCCAGCACCGCCGACGTGGCCGCCGCGACGTACAGCGGTTGGGGCGAGATCGGGTTCATCGCCCACCCGGTGACGACGCCCGCGACGATCCACCCGAAGGTGCCGGTGAGCCGCACGTACCAGAACACGCCGTCGCCGTCGGGCAGGTTGCGGAAGCTGATGACGTTCGTGAGGGTGAGCGTGATCTGCGTGCCGACCGCGTACCCGAGCATGAGTGCGAACAGCGGGCCGACGGCGTCGGCCGGGTCCGCGCCGGTGCCGTCGTAGTGGTCGCACCACCACCCCGCGCCGCCCATGAGCGCGGCCATCAGCGCGTGCGTGCCGGCGATCACCTTTTCCGCCGCGAACC
>JAYUBA010000480.1:0-6595 GCA_043741075.1 Frigoriglobus sp. | reverse complement strand
GACCTCGCGCTCCATCCAGTCGGCGCCGCGCCACAGTTCCACCACCGACGGCAACTCCGGGTCCGGGTCGTTGGCGAACGCCTTCACCCACACCCGCTCGCCGGTGGCGAGGTTGGTCAGCCCATACACGACGCAGAACCGGTCGGTCGCGTTCGGGTAGCCCATGTAGTCGATGCCGCCGAGTTCCGCAAGGAAGTCGAACCCGCACTCGTCCTTGAGACACTTCAGCAGCGGGAACAGCACCGCCGGGGCCTTCTCCGCGTCGATCAACACGCGCGCGTTGTCGCGAAATGCGGACGTGGTGAACGCCCCGGCGAACTTCGCGCTCAGTGTGTCGAGGTAGGGCATTTTGCTCCTTTGACCCCTCCCCAACCCCTCCCCCAAGGGGAGAGGGGCTAAGACCTGCCGGTTCCGGCTCCCCCTCCCTTCTTAGGGGAGGGGGTTGGGGGAGAGGTTCTTTAATTCACCAGCGGCAGCGACCGCAACCGCGTCGCGGTGTTGAAATCGCCGGGCGCGACGATGGCCTCTTCCGCGCCGAGTTCGCGGGCCAGCGCGGTCGGGCCTTCGTACGTGTCGCGGGCCGCGAACTCGCGGGCGTCGATCGTGCCCGTCCGCTGAATCTTCTCTTGCAGGTCGAGGATGGCGCGGATCAACTGCTCCGGGCGCGGCGGGCAACCGGGCACATACACGTCCACCGGGATGAACCGGTCGATGCCCTGCACCACCGCGTAGGTATCGAACACGCCGCCGCTCGACGCACACGCGCCCATGCTGATGCACCACTTCGGCTCCGGCATTTGCAGCCAGATGCGCTGCATCACCGGCACCATCTTCATCGCCACGCGCCCCGCCACGATCATCACGTCGCACTGGCGCGGCGAAAACCGCATGGCTTCGGAGCCGAACCGGGCGATGTCGTAGCGGCTGCTCGCGGTCGCCATCAGCTCGATGCCGCAGCACGCGGTCGCGAACGGCATCGGCCACAAGCTGTGCTTGCGGGCCATGTTCGCGAGGTAGTCGAGCGGGGCGACCAAGAAGTCCGGCAGCAGGTTCGTCAGCGCCACTGGAACACTCCCTTCTTCCACGCATAAATGTAGGCGATCGCGAACGTCGCGAGGAACACGAGGATTTCGAGGAACACCACGGTGCCGAACGCGACCCGCCACGTCGGGTCGCCGCCCTCGGCGTAGGCGATCACCGCCCACGGATAGAGGAACAGGAGTTCCACGTCGAACACGAGGAACAGGATCGCGATCAAGTAGAACTTCACGTCGAACTGCATCCGGGCCGAGCCGATCGGGTCCATGCCGGACTCGTACGGCATCTGCTTGATGCGCGTCGGCTTCCGCGGCTTGAACGGGAACAGGTGCGTCGCGGCGATGGCCCCGAACGCGAACAGCACCACTACGACCGCGTAAATGAGGATCGGGTAGTACGCGGTCAGGTCGAAGGCCGGCTCGATCCCCGCGGGCGTCTGGATGGGCGTGACCGGCATGTCTGCCCCTTATTGTAGCGTCGCGCGGCGGGCCTTGTGAATGTTTTCACAAGGCCGGCCAAAAAACAACCTCGACGGCGGTCGAGGCGTGGATTTCTTTCCACTGTGATAGTACGAAGGGCGGTTGTGCCGTCAAGCAACGGGTGCCAACGCCCGTTGCGGTTGGTGCGTTGTGTGGGCGGGTCGCGCCGCGCCTTTCGAGGATGCGGTACTGGGGCACGTTCCGCACCACCTCCGCGGCAAAGGACAAGGTCTGGGTGGTGGCGCGGAAGCCGATGATCTTCATCCAGGCCGAAGAGGACGAACTGAAGAAGCAACGGCTGGAGGACAAAGTGAAGCGCGTCTTCCCCGTCAAGCCGTGAGCGGTCGCTTCATGAACTGGAAGATCGTTCCGTACGCCCCGCCTGCGACATCCTCCGGTGTGTCGTGTTCGATGAGAACGTCTTCGCCCAACTTGCTGCTCCACTTGCCGGTGGGCAGGAGTTTCGCTGCGTGGGTGTATTCGGTCGGTGTTGCGTACACCGCGATCTTCTCGAACCCGGTCTCGGGCGCGCCGTCCGAACAGGTGTTGAAGCCGACCGCCGCGAGGGCCGCGAGCAGGTTTTCGATGGTCGCATCGTCCGGGTCGGACGCGACGGGCCAGTGACCGCGCGGGACCGGCTGCCACCACTGCTGCGAATCGCCGCACGCCCACGCGATGCAGTTGTACGCGTAGTCCGCCGGGCCGATCACGAGTGGTTCGTCGGCGACAAGTTCGGGAAGGCCGCGTTGGGCGTCGCGCTCGGGTCGTGACCGCTCACGCGATCAAACCCTGTTCGCGCCCCCAGGACAGCCACGCTTCTCGCATCCGCCTCACGTCGCCCTTCACGTCCTCCGGGACCGGGTTTGCATCGGTGATGGCTTCCAGCGCCCAGAACCAGTGGTGCGGGTCGTCGCGCAACTCTTCCAGGATCAGCGGCACCACCGGAAGCCCCATGCCGATGATGGCTTGGAACGGGCGGAGCATCGCCATGCGGCGCGTGTCCGA
Source organism: Frigoriglobus sp. (assembly GCA_043741075.1). GTDB lineage: Bacteria > Planctomycetota > Planctomycetia > Gemmatales > Gemmataceae > Gemmata. The sequence continues at coordinate 4,073 of JAYUBA010000480.1, read as the reverse complement.
CAGGTAGCGAGCTTGTTCCTTCCATTCCGCGGCGAGTTTGCGAAAACGCTCGACCGTCGTGAGCCGCTCCGCGAGTTGAGAAGGTGCCAGGAGTGCGGACATCGGATTTCGCTCCGTGAGAGTCGTTCGACGGCATTTTACCACGCCGGGATGCTACACACTACTCGGACTCGATCAGCCGCCTCAACAACTCCCCGATTCGCGCCACCGCGAGTTTCGCGTTGGTCAGCACCTCGGCGTGGTCGAGCGTCGCGCCGCCCAGGCCGGCCGCCTTGTTCGTGATGCACGAGATGCCGGCCACTTCCAACCCTAATCGCGCCGCTTCTTCCGCTTCCATCGCGGTGGACATGCCGACCGCGTCCGCACCGCACGCGGCCAGCGCGCGGATTTCTGCGGGGGTCTCGTAGCCCGGTCCCGTTAGCGCCGCGTACACGCCCGCGAGCAGGTCGCGCCCGGCCGCGGTCTCGTGCGACTGCATCACTTCGATCAGGTGCAGCGAGTAAGGGCTTGATGCTTCTGACCTCCCCCCTTGAGGGGGAGGTCGCCGCGCAGCGGCGGGTGGGGGGGAGCGATGCGAGTGGGGTGGCGCGTCCCCCCCACCCGTCGGCGAAACGCCGCCGACCTCCCCCCCCAGGGGGGAGGTCAAAGCCAGAAGACGCGTGTCACTCGCCAGCGCGCGCCACGCGGTCGGGCCGAGCAACTTCAGGTGGCCGCGGATCGCCATGAGGTCGCCGGGCGCGAGCGACGCGTGGATTCCGCCGGCCGCGTTCGTCAGCACGATGCGCGTCGCGCCGAGTTCCGCCGCGATTCGCACGGTGCCGGTGACGACGCTCCAGGGGTGGCCTTCGTAGAAGTGCAGCCGGCCGAGGAAGAGCAGAGCGGGCACGCCAACCCACTCCCCGACCGCGAGCCGGCCGCCGTGCCCGTGGACCGTGGGCGGCACCAGGCCGGGGATGTCGCCGAACCCGACCGACGCGCGCTCCGCAAACGCCGCGGTCGCGCCCGCCAGACCGGAGCCGAGCACGACGGCCGTTCGCGGGGCGAGTGACGCGGCCGTGCGGGCGAACGCGGCGAACGGGGTCATCACGCGCCTCCGCCGGACTCGCGGCCTGTCGCAGCGAAGCGCTGCTTCACGGCCGCTCCAGGTCGTCCAGGGTGTCGCGGGTGTGGTTGCGAGCCGGGTCCGCGAGTTCGGCGAACTGCTGCTTGGTGCGCGCCGCCCAGCCGACGAACTGCGCCGCCCCTTCCACCCCCAGCCGGTCGGAGTTCACCACCGCGTCGTAAGCGGTCGGGTCCGACGCGTCCCGCGCGAGCGTACGGGCGAGGAAGATGGCGCGGCGCTCGTCGCGGGCGCGGACCTCGTCCACCGCCTCCGGGCGGGTGAGCCGCAGCTCCTGCGCCATGTACGCGACCCGCGCCTCCAGCGGCGCGACGATGCGAATGTGAAGGGTGGTTTCGGGCGGGAGCAGGAACCCGGCGGCCCGGCCGACGATGACCGCGTTGCCGCGGGCCGCGACCGCCAGCACCAGCCGGACGAGCCTCAGCGATTCGCCCTCGGCGTTCAGCCCGCGGGCGCGCTGGAGGCGCGCGAGTTGGGCGTCGGCCCACGCGAGCGCGTCGGCCGGCACGTCGGCGAGGAACTGGGCGCGGGCGGTGTCGTTCTGCGCGAGGTAGTCGAGCGTGTCGTGGTCGAACGCCTGCCACGCGAGGATGTCGGCCACTCTGCGGGCGATGGTGGGGCCGCGCGCCCCGGCCTCGCGGCTGATGGCGACCGTCAGCCCGTGGGGCCGGGCCGGCGGGGCCGCGTCCGCGTCGCCGCGGAACCCGTGTTGCGGAGCCTGGGCGAGTTCGGTGGGAGGGGAAGACATCGCAAATCTCACACGTCGTCGCGGTACTCGGACCGGGCGAACAGCCACATGCCGGCGAGCGTGATGGCGACCGTCGCGCCGCCCAGCACGGCCCACGCGGTCGCGCTCGACACGGCCCCCGACATCGCCGGCAGCATCTCCACCGGGTAGCCCGCGGCGCCCGCTTCATTATACATCAGCGACCGCGCGTAAAAGGTCAGACTGAGTAACTTCAGGCTGCCCGGTAGCGCCGCCACCACCGCCTCGAAGAAGAACACGTACACCAGTCCGACGACGACCGGGCGGCGGAAGATCGCGCCGACCAGGTGGAACAGCGACGCGAACGCGACCGTCGCCATCGCCGCGGCGGGCCAGTAGCGGGCGAGCGCCTCGCGGCCGATCGGCCCGCCGGCCAGGCACACCGCGACGAACCCGCCCAGCCCGAACGCGAGGCACCACGGGAGCGTGCCCAGGAACTTCGCCAGGTAGATGCCGCTGCGCGGGATGGGGCGCGTCATCAGCCACACGAGCGACCGGCTCTCGCGGTCGGTGCCGAACGCCCCGCTCGCGTACGAGAGCGTGAACAGCGGCAGCACGAACCCCATGAACACGAGGTGAACGACCCACCGCGAGAAGGTCATGAACCCCCAGTCCGTGAGGAACTTGTCGGAGTTCATCACGGCCTGCGGCACGGACAGGATGAGCGACCGGAGCGCGTCCTCGGTGGGGTTCAGCGGGTTGGGCATCTCGTGCGGCCGGAGTTGCTTCAGCTTCGCCTCGTCCCCGAGCGCGTCGTAGCGGCTGCCGGGCCGCAGGCGCTCCGCCTCTTCGCGGTTCGAGCCGGCCGACCGCCGCGCCCGCTGGTTGGCCAGTTCCCACCCGCCGCGGGCGGTGAACACCGCGACCCACGCGACCACGATGCCGAGCAGCCCCAGCGACACCCACCCCATCTGCCGCACCTTCCAGTGCCGCTGGAAGCTCTGCACGACGAGAACGCACCAGGCGCGGAAGGCGGGATCAATCGGCAGGCGGCTCATGCGGGTTCTCGTAGTGGTGCACGCGGCCCGCGTGCGTTGCGAAGAGCACGCGGGCCGCGTGCGCTACGTCTTCCCCGACCCGCCCAACAGGTAGCCCAGAATCGCGTGGGCCGACTCGTCGAGCGGTTCGAGGCGGCGCACGTCGAGGTTGTGTTCCACGACGAGTTTGCCGAACTGCTCGAAGAACCGCTTCGGGTGCGTGGCCCTCACCACCACGGACTCCGTCGGCTCGCCGGGCGACTTCGGAGCCACGTCCACCGCCAACACCTCCGGCACCGCGAGGAGCAGGCGCGCGACCTCGCGCGGGCGGTCCACGTCGATCCGCACCGAGAGCGGGTGATCGTCGAGCAGGTCGCGGATCTGCTGGAGCGTGCCGACCGCCGCAATCCGCCCGCGGGCCATGATGACGACGTGGCTCGTCAGCTTCTCAAGTGCCTCAAGCTCGTGACTCGATATTAGCAGGCACTTCCCTTGCGCGGCGAGCGCCTGGAACAGTTCGAGCAACTCCTGCCGGCCGATCGGGTCGATACCGGAGAGCGGCTCGTCGAGGATGAGCAGTTCCGGGTCGTGAATCAGCGCTTGCGCGAGCTTGATGCGCTGGCGCATGCCCTTCGAGTAGCCGCGGAGGCGGCGGTCGGCGCGGTCGGCCATGCCCACCAGTTCCAGCACCGACTCGGTGCGCCGCGTGGATTCGCTTCGCGTGTACCCGCACAGCCGGGCCATCACCCACACGAACCGCCGGCCGGACAGGTCTTCGTAGAACGCGTCGATGTCCGGGCAGTAGCCGACGAGCCGCCGCGCGCGCCAGTCCCACGTATCGACGCCGCGCACGCTGACGCGGCCCATCGTCGGTTTGAGCTGACCGTTCGCCATGCGGAGGAGCGTCGATTTGCCGGCCCCGTTCGCGCCCACGAGGCCGGTGATCCCGCCCGTGAGTTCGAGCGTCACCTGATTCAGCGCGAGGACGGTGCCGTACCACTTCGACACTTGCTCGAAGAGCAACAGCGGGGCGAGGGGCGAGGGGTCAGGGGCGAGGCGCGGCGAACCCGGAGCGTCAGCGACGGGGTGCGTTGGCGCTGCGAGGAGCCGTGCCGTGTCCACCTGACCTCCGCTGCTGATTGGACGCGCCACCCCGTGGACGCGCCACCCCGTAGACGCGCCACCCCGTCGCTGACGCTCCGGGTTCGCC
>JAYUBA010000479.1:0-1948 GCA_043741075.1 Frigoriglobus sp. | reverse complement strand
GCAGAGCCGACCGCAGCGACCTCCCCCTCCAGGGGGGAGGTCAAAGACAGATTCCGCTCAACGGTCGCTTCTCGACGCCCCGTCGTCACTCTTCGGCGCCCAGCGGCGGGCCTTTCGGGCCGCCCTTGCCCTTCGGAGCGCCCTTCCCGTCCTTCGGGTTCGGTCCCTTGCCCCCGCCCTTCGGCTGCGCGCCCTTCTCGTTCGGTTCGGTCGCGGCCGGCTCCGGCGGCTCGTCGGACACGTAGGGCACGCCCAGCGCGCGGGCGCGGGCGGCGTCGCCGATGTTCGACAGCACGCGCACGTCGGCGGCCATCGTGTCGAGCAGCGGTTGGGGCAGCAGGCCGAGCACCAGGCACAGGCCGGCGAGCGAGCCGAACGCGAAGAACTCGCGCCGCGACACGTCGCCCGGCGGCGCGTCCGGGGTCACCGGCTCCGGCTCCTTCAGCGGGTTGAAGAACACCCGCTTCAGCATGGTGAGCGTGTACCACGCGCTCAGGAAGATGCCGACGGCCGCGACGACCGCCAGCCCCAGCCGGCCCGCGCCGGGGTTCCGCGCGTCGAACAGCCCGGCCATCATCAGCATCTCGCTCACGAAGTTGTTCAGGCCGGGCAGGCCGATGCTCGCCAGGCACAGCACGAACGTGAGGACCGCGAACGTCGGGAACCGGCCCATCAGCCCGCCGAACTGCGCCATGTCGGTGGTCCGGTACCGGTCCGTCAGGAACCCGAGCGCGGCGAACAGCGCGCCGGTACTCAGCCCGTGGTTCACCATGTGCAGCACCGCCCCGGACAGCCCCTCCTTGTTGAACGCGAACAGCCCCAGCACCAGGAACCCCAGGTGCGAGACGGAACTGTACGCGACCACCATCTTCATGTCCTTCGACGCGTACGCGCACAGTGCGGCGTACACGATGCCGAACGCGGCCAGCGCCCCGATTACCGGTAGGCCGTAGGCGAGCGCGGCGTCCGGCACCAGCGGCAGCACCAGCCGGAGGATGCCGAACGTGCCGAGCTTCGCCATCACCGCCGCGAGCAGCACCACCACGCCGGTGGGGGCCTCGCCGTAGGCCGCGGGCAGCCACGTGTGGAACGGCCAGATCGGCACCTTCACCAGGAACCCGGCCATGAGCGCGGCGAACAGCCAGAACTGGGCGGTCAGGTTCTTCGCCCGCGCCCGCCCGGCCTCGCCCAGCACCCGCCGCGCGGACTCGGCGAGGCGCTCCGCGGCCCGCACCTCCTCGGCGGTCGCGCCCGGGCGCGCCCGCGTCGCGGCCAGGGCCTGCTCCGAGGCGTCCGCCCGGTCCTTCGCGGTGGCCTCCGCGTGCGCCCACACCTGCACGTTCCCCATCAGGTCCGGGAGCGAGAAGGTGAGCGGTCCGGGCTTCGCCAGCGCCCACTCGGTCGGTGCCTGGTTCACCGCGCCCCCGTCGAGCGGGACGACGGCGTCGTTCACCCGCAGCCCGGTCGTCGGGTGGACCGGGGTCGGGTTGGCGAGGACCGCGCCGACGATGCCGATCAGGGTGAGCAGGCTGCCGGCCAGCGTGTACAGGAAGAACTTGCGGGCCGCGTCGCGGCGCCCGGAGCCGACGCCCCAGCGCCCGACCAGGAAGAACGCCGGGATCAGCGTCAGCTCGAAGAACGTGTAGAAGAGGATCACGTCGAACGACAGGAACGCCCCGATCAGCCCGGCCTGGAGGAGGAACAGCCAGCCGTAGAACGCGCCGGGCCGGTCCTTCACGGACTCCCAGGAGATCAGGATCGCGGGCGGCAGCATGACGGCGGCGAGGGCGACGAGCCACAGGTTCAGGCCGTCGATGCCGAGGAACAGTTGCACGCTCGGGGCCGGCTTGCCCGGCGCGGCGGGGGATCTGACATACCCGCACCAACGCTCACGGGCCTCAAGGACCTGGGGGCTATGCAACCCTTGCCGGTGCTGACCTTCGTTCAA
>JAYUBA010000478.1:0-6604 GCA_043741075.1 Frigoriglobus sp. | reverse complement strand
GAGTGCCCCGCCGCGCTCCGGGCTGGCTGTCGCGCTCGCGGAACTCACGAGCGAGATCGACCGCCGGAATAAGGGTGAATCCGACCGCACGCCGCGGTTCCTGTTCATCTTCGGTGTCCACCGCTTCCGCGAACTCCGCAAGGCCGACGACGACTTCAGCTTCGGCCGCCGCGGCGAGCGCGAGCCATCGCCCGCTGAGCGCCTCGCAACGATCCTCCGCGACGGCCCGCTCGCGGGTGTTCACGTCGTCGCGTGGTGCGACTCGCTGGTGAACCTGAATCGCGCGTTCGACCGCCCGCTGTTGCGCGAGTTCGCAATGCGGGTGCTGTTCCAGATGAGCGCGACCGATTCCAGCACGCTGATGGACTCGCCCACCGCGTCGAAGCTCGGCCGGCACCGCGCGCTGTACCTTCAGGAGGAGCAGGAGCGGCCGGAGAAGTTCCGCCCCTACGGGCTGCCGTCGGCCGAGTGGCTGAACGAGGCGTGCGACGCGCTCCGCGCACGGGTCGGGTTGCAGGCGGAGCCGGCCGCGGTGTAAGATTCGACGCCGTGTCGGTTTCCCAGGGCGTTGCTCTGGGCTGAGGAATCTCGCCCCTTCGGGGCTAAGAGTTTTGCGGGCTGAAGGCCTGCGCTTCCTCAGCCCAGGGCAACGCCCTGGGAAACCGACGGGGTTGCCGGAAACGAGAACGAGGCACGGATGCCCAAGCCCCAATCATTGCGCGTCGCCGTCATCGGCGCAGGCCCCATCGGCGTCGAGGCGGCGCTCTACGCGAAGGCGTGCGGCTTCCCCGTCGCGGTGTACGACCGCGGGCGGATCGGCGATCACATGCGCCGGTGGGGCCACGTCCGCATGTTCACGCCGTTCGGCGCGAACGCCACGCAACTCGGTCTGGCCGAAGTGCGCCGCGAGAAGGCCGGCCGCTCGCTCCCGGCCGAAGGCGACCACATCACCGGCCGGCAGTTCGTCGATTCGTACCTCACGCCGCTCGCCGAAACCGAGACGCTGATCGAATCGCTCCACTTGGAAGAAGCCGTGTTGCAAGTCGGCCGCGCCGTGGGTGTAAAAAAGGCGGAGCCGAGCGCTGAACGACTGCCGTTCCGCCTGCTCGTGCGCGACGGCAAGGGCCAGGAGCGCATCGACACGGCCGACGTGGTACTCGACTGCACCGGCACGTTCAACACCGCGCACCGCCTCGGCGACGGTAACATTCCCGCCGTCGGCGAACTCGCGGCGAAGGGGCAGATCGCCTGGGGGATCGAAGACATCCTCGGCGAACGGCGGGTACACTACGCGGGCAAGAGCATCGTCCTCGTCGGCGACGGCTACTCCGCCGCGGCGACCATCTGCGCGCTCGCGGAGTTGGCCGAAGGGGTCAACGATACCTGGGTGTTCTGGCTCACGCGCGGCCCGCGCGGGGCGCCGCTGCCGCGCCTCCCCAACGACCCGCTGAAGGAGCGCGACCGGCTCGCGGTGAAGGCGAACTCGCTCGCCACCCGCTGCGACGGCAACCTGGAGTTCCACCCGCAAACGGTGCTGGACGAAGTCGTGAGCCACGGCCCGGACAAGGGGTTCCGCGTCGCGGGGCGGACGGCCGGCAAGCCGGTGTCGTGGGAGGTGGAACGGGTGATCGCGAACGTCGGCTACCGCGCCGACATGCGGATTTGCGACGGGCTTCGCGTGGACGAACCCACCGGCGCACCGGAGACGCGGGAACCGGGCTACTACATTCTGGGGGCGAAAAGCTTCGACCGCGACTCGGCCTTCCTCCTCCGCGACGGCTTCGATCAAATCCGCCGGGTGTTCGCGCACCTCGCCGGCATCCCGCGCCTCGACCTGTACGCGAAGAAGGCGGCGTGAAATGGCTTTGCCCTCTCCCCGTGCGGGCAGTGCGGGCGCACCACGAAACACTGATCCCGAGTGCGCCCGCCCGTCCTTGAGACGGGGAAGAAGGTTCACCTGATGGGCGACGCGGCGGGCGCGGGCGTGTAGCCGGGTTGCACGCTCGGCACCACGCCCGGCGCGGGACCGGGCGCGACCGGCGGTCCAATGGTCGGGCCCGGCGGCCCCGGTTTGGGCGGCGGGGTGCGCGGCGCGGCCGGGCGCTCCGGTTGCGGCAGCATCGTGCCCCGCTGGCGCAGCGCGTCGGCCGCGTTCAGGATGTCGTCGGTCCGCGTCTGCGTGGCCTCGAACAGCTCGAAGTGGTACCGCCGGGTGTCGCGGATGTGGAACGGCGACAGCACCTCGGCGACGAAGTCGATGGGCGGGTACGCGTACCACGGGGCGGCGACGTGGACCCGCTTGACGATCGACTCGTAACCGGGGTGGACCACGCGGATCGTATAGTTCCCATAGTAATCGAACGACGCGTAGGCCGGCGCGGCCCCGACCGACTTGTCGTCGATGTACACCTGGGCGTTGGGCACGTTCGACTCGATGACGAACTTGCGGTCCACGCCGCGGCACCCGGTCGCGGCGAGTACCGCGAGCAGCCCCGCCAGTCGAACGGTTCGCGCCGTCGTCATTCCGCCAGTCCTCTGCCGCCCGAGCGGTGTTGCATTTTGGGAGCGGTCCGCATACCAGGGCCGCGGGACCGGGTCAACGCCACCCGCGGGCCGGACGGCGCGACGAGAACGGCACCCGCCGGGCGAGGATTTCTGCCGCCGCGGCGGCACGCCGGCCGCCGATGGCGTAAGATGTGTTCAGGTACCCAATTGGCCGAGGTGGTTTGTGTCGGCTTTCGAACCGGTCCGATTCGCCGCGCTGACGGACGTGGGCGTCAAACGCAGCCACAACCAGGACGCGTGCGCCTCCCAGCCGGCGGTGGACGCCGCCGGGTTCGCCGCGCTGGGGCACGTGTTCGTCGTGGCCGACGGCATGGGCGGGCACGCGGTCGGCGAGAAGGCCAGCGCGAAGGCCGTCCGCGACATCCCGTTCCTGTACTCCAAGCACGCCCGCGACGGCGTCATCCCGGCCATCCGCCGGGCGTTCCAGGAGACGAACGCCGGCATCTTCGCCATCGGCCAGCAGAACCCGGAGTTCCGCGGACTCGGCACCACCAGCACCGCGCTCGTCTTGCGGCCCGAAGGCGCGTGGGTCGGGCACGTCGGCGACAGCCGCGCGTACCGCGTCCGCGCCGGGCAGGCCGAACAACTCACCTTCGATCACTCGTGGGTGTGGGAGATCGCCAAGCGCCAGGGCGTGGACCCGGACGAACTCGGCGATTTCAAGAAGAACGTCATCATCCGCTCGCTCGGTCCGGACCCGGAAGTCGAAGTGGACATCGAGGGGCCGCACCCGGTCCTGCCGGGCGACGCGTTCCTCCTGTGCAGCGACGGCCTGACCGGCGTGGTCACCCCGCAGGAGGTCGGCGCGGCCGTCACCGCCCTCTCGGCCGACGATGCGGCGCGGTTCCTGGTTCACCTCGCGAACCTGCGCGGCGGCCCGGACAACATCACCGTGATGATCGTCCAGACGGCCGGCGGCGACGCGCCCGGCAAGAAGGCGAAGGCGCGGCGTCCGGGCGCTCCCGCGCGGCTGCTCGCGTGGTGGAACCGCCGCGTGCCGTGGCCGTTCTCGCTCCTCGGCGCGGGCTGCGCCGGCGCGCTGCTCTCGCTCGTCATGCAACAGGCCGCCTTCCCCGGCGCGTCGCTGTTCTTCGGTGTGGCCGCGCTCCTGATCCTCGGCGGCGTGGTGGGGCTGATCGTCCAGTACCGGAAGCCGCCGCCGCCCGGCGGGGTGGAACTCGCGGCGGACGACGCGCCGCGCGAGTTGAAGGTGTACAAGCGGCACGACTGCACCGTCACCGCGGCGCTGACGGAGAAGTTCGCGCAGACCGAGGCGTCGCTACTGGAAGGGATGCGCGGCCAGGGGGTTCCGGCCGACTTCGACGCCCACGCCCGGCTCGCCGCGGATGCCGACGCCGCCGCGCGCCTGCCGGACGCCACCGCCGCGTTCCGCGCCCGCTGCGCGTCGCTGCTGTTCCTCGCCGAGGCGTTCCACAAGGCCCGCCACAAGCAGGAATCGTTCCGCCCGAGTTGGACCCCGAGTCCGTCCCCGTGACGGGCGTTTTCGCTCCCACCCGCGCCGCCCTTCGCGTACACTAATAGCACGCTCGCTGACCCGCCGTCCGCCCCGCCCGACACCTTGAGGTGAGTGCCCGTGCGTCTCCCCACCGGCTCAGTCGGCCTGTCCCTCGCGCTCGTCGCACTGTCCCCGCTCGCCGCGGGCGCGCAGCCGCTCCCGGCCAAGATCGACTTCAACCGCGACGTGCGGCCGATCCTCTCGAACACGTGCTACCAGTGCCACGGCCCGGACGAAAAGGTGCGCAAGGCGAAGCTCCGCCTCGACACCCGCGACGGCGCGCTCGCCGCGGCCGTCGTGCCCGGCAAGCCGGACGCGAGCGAACTCATCACCCGCCTTACCGCCACTCCCGATGACGCCAGCGTGATGCCGCCGGTCAAGACCGGCAAGACGCTCACCCCGCGCGAAGTGGACATCTTCAAGCAGTGGGTGAAAGAAGGCGCGAACTATTCGACGCACTGGGCTTACGTGAAGCCCGTGCGACCGGCGCTCCCGACCACGAAGTTCCGGACCGCGAACGCCATCGACGCGTTCATCTTCGCTCGTCTCGAAGCCGAGAAGCTGAAACCCTCGCCAGAAGCGGACCGGTACGCGCTCGCGCGGCGCGTCGCGCTCGACCTAACCGGCCTCCCGCCGACGGCGGAGGAGGTGGAGGCGTTCGTCAACGACAAGGCCGTGAACGCCTACGAAAAGCTGGTCGATACGCTGCTGGCGAAGCCCGCGTTCGGGGAGCACTGGGCGCGGATGTGGCTCGACCTCGCCCGCTACGCCGACAGCGCCGGGTACGCCGACGACCCGCAGCGCACCATCTGGAAGTACCGCGACTACGTGATCCAGAGCTTCAACGCGAACAAGCCGTTCGACCGGTTCACGGTCGAGCAGATCGCGGGCGACCTGCTGCCGAACCCGACGACGGAACAGTTGGTCGCGACCGCGTTCCACCGCAACACGATGACCAACAGCGAGGGCGGGACGAACGACGAGGAGTTCCGCAACGTCGCGGTGGTGGACCGCGTGAACACGACGTTCATGGTGTGGATGGGCACGTCGATGGCGTGCGCCCAGTGCCACACGCACAAGTACGACCCGATCACGCAGACCGAGTACTTCCGGGCGTTCGCGTTCCTGAACAACACCGCGGATGCCGACCGCTCCGACGAAAGCCCGACGCTGCCGTTCTGGGCCGACGGTCAACTCGCGAAGAAGGCGGACCTCGAAAAGCAGATCGCGGACCTCGAAGCGGCGTTGAAGGGCAAAAAGCCGGAGGAGCTAAAGCCGGAGCGCGACAAGCTCGCCGCGCTCAAGAAGCAGGTCGCGGAGTTGAAGCCGCTGACGACCGTGCCCGTGATGACGGAACTGACCGGCGCGCAGCGGCGCAAGACGCGGTTGCAGTTCCGCGGCAACTTCATGGACCTCGGCGACGAGGTGAGTGAGGGCGTCCCTGCTGCGCTTCATCCACTGAAGAAAGCTCAGGGTCAGCCGACCCTGGGCCTGGGGCGCCTCGATTTTGCGTACTGGTTGGTCAGCGCCGAGAACCCACTTACGGCGCGGGTGGTCGCTAACCGGTTCTGGGAACACATCTTCGGCACCGGGATCGTGCGCACGAGCGAGGAGTTCGGCACGCAGGGCGAGCAGCCCAGCCACCCCGAACTGCTCGACTGGCTGGCCGTCGAACTGGCGAACCCGGACCGTGAGCGACGGGGTGGGGCGGAAGGGAAGCCCTGGGATGTCAAAGCCTTCCTCAAGCTCCTCGTGATGTCCGCGGCGTACCGGCAGTCCGCGAAGGTGACGCCGGAGTTGTTCGAGCGCGACCCGGAGAACCGGCTGCTCGCGCGGGGGCCGCGCGTCCGCCTTTCCGCGGAGATGATTCGCGATCAGGCGCTCGCCGCGGCCGGGCTGCTCAGCCCGAAGATTCTCGGACCGTCGGTCCGCCCGCTGCAACCGAACCTCGGCTTGAGCGCCGCATTCGGCGGCTCCATCGACTGGACGACCAGCACCGGTGAGGACAAGTTCCGCCGCGGCATCTACACGCAGTGGCGGCGGTCGAACCCGTACCCGTCGATGTCCACGTTCGACGCGCCGAACCGCGACACATGCATCGTCCGCCGGGCGCGCACCAACACGCCGCTTCAAGCGCTCGTGACGATGAATGACCCGGTATATGTGGAAGCCGCTCAGGCGCTCGCGCGGCGCACGATCGAGAAGGGTGGGAAGACCACGGCGGAGAAGGCGACGTTTGCGTTCCGCGCGTGTCTCATCCGCCCGCCGACGGACGCGGAGGTTTCGCGCCTGGTGAAGCTCCACGACGAGGCGCAGGCCAAGTTCGCGAAGGACACGGCGAAGGCGGCACAGTTCGCGACCAACCCCCTCGGCCCTCTTCCCAAGGGCGCGGAAGTTGCGGATGCGGCGGCCTGGACTGTTGTCGCCAACGTCATCATGAACCTCGACGAAATGCTGATGAAGAGGTGAGTTTCTTGGTGGGGTGGGCCTCTGGCCTGCCTGGGCGAAGGCAGGTCAGAGGCC
>JAYUBA010000477.1:0-1952 GCA_043741075.1 Frigoriglobus sp. | reverse complement strand
GACCTCCCCCCTTGAGGGGGAGGTCGGCGGCGCTTCGACGCCGGGTGGGGGGGTAGCGATCTCCTCGACCTCTGACGTCTCACCCCCCGCCCGCTTCGCTGCGCGAAGCGACCTCCCCCTCAAGGGGGGAGGTCAAGACACAAGAAGGTGAACGGTGACCATTCATCCCAATTCGGTATCACACGCCCGCGTTCTCTTCGAGCTTCCCCAGGCGCCAGGCGCGGCGCTCGCTCCAGCGCCAGAAGAGTTGGGCCGCGACCACCAGTACCGCCGTCGTGCCGAAGAGCGTCAGCGCGAGTTCCGCGTTCGACCAGCCGGAGAGCGGGCCGCGGAGCTTGTCCGGCACCGGACCCATCAGCGCGCGGCGCATCCCTTCCAGCCAGTAGGTCGTCGGAAGGCTCAGGCTGATCGGCTGCACCCACTCCGGCAGCGCGCGGAGCGGGAACACCACGCCGCTCAGGAGGTAGACGATGCCCGCAATCCCTTCGCTCAGGAACATGCCGTTGCGCGACATGTTCAGGCATGCGGCGGCGAGCAGCATCCCGCACGCCCACAGCATCGCGGCGCCGATCAGCATGTACACGACCAGCCACGGCACATCGACCTCTACCGCGGCACGGACCTGCGCGAACAGCATCAGCCCGACGCCGACGTTCAGCAGCCCGCCGACGGTGCCTTCGAGGGCGCGGGACGCGCCGCGGCCGAGGAAGTACGTCTGGAAGTGGGCCGGGCTGATGTAGATGTACTTCAACATGCGGTAGTGCTCGCGGTCGCGCACCACCGCGTAGCTGAGGCCGAACATGACGGTGCCGACGAGGCCGTAGCACGCGTTGGACACATACATGTACGGGAGGAACTCGGGGGCGATGCCGGCCCGGCCGACGACGCCGACCGCGCCGGCCCGCGCCGCCTGGTCGGCGGCGTAGAACATGCCGACAAGCATGAGCGACCCGCACACCGGCTTGACCAGCATGTACAGGGCGAACAGCCACGGGCTGGCCCAGTTGGTTTCGAGCTGCCAGCCGAGCCACGCGGCCAGTCGAAGAGTGCGGAGGCGTGCGAGCATGAGGGCATGATACGCGGCGCGGTCGCCGCGCGGAGTCACGCCGGCCGTTCGCCCGCCGGCTTCCACAAGAGCAGCAGCGCGACGAGTCCCATCAGCGGCGCCAGGCCGGCGATGTAGAAGCCCACGTCGTAGCTGCCGGTGGCCTGGATGTGGTTGCCCATTCCCTGGAGGAGCGTCCCGACCACGAACCACCCGGCCGCGGCGAGCAGGCCCGACAGCAGCGCCATGTGCTTCGCGGGCAACTCCTGGGCGAGCGCGTAGTAGTACGGGTGCAGGCCGAGAATGCCGGCCCCGGCGAGGACGAGCAGCCCCACGCCCGCCCACCCGCCGAAGAGCGGGGCCAGCGCCGCCGCCGCCGTGATGAGTGCGAACACCGCGTAGCCGGTGACCCGCGCGGAATGCACCCCGCGACCCCGCGCGACCAGCCACCGCACGAACACCCCGGCCGCGAAGCAGCCCACTTCCGCCGAGATGTAGTAGACCGGAACGATGATGTCGGCCGCGTTCGCGGAGAAGCCCTGCGATTCCTTCAGGTACTTCGGCAGCCACTCGCGGATGAACTGCCAGCTCGCGCTGATGCCGAGGATGACCGCGAACAGCGTGACGTACACGCGCACGAACCGGCCCCACTGAAAGGGCGAGCCGGGAGCGCGAGCGCCCGGAGCGTCTCGATATTCGATGCCCTCCGGGCGGTCACGCTCCCGGCTCGCCAAACCGTGATCCAGGTCGCCGCGGCGGACCAGCGTGAGCCACACCGGCACCCACAAGAGGCCGGCGCCGCCGATCGTCCAGAACGCGACCTCCCACCCGCCGCCGAGGGTCCGCACGGCCATCACGTACAGCGGAACCAGGATCGCGCCGAGCGACGCCCCGCTCTGGAGCAGTC
>JAYUBA010000476.1:0-1956 GCA_043741075.1 Frigoriglobus sp. | reverse complement strand
ACAATTATAGCCCTTTCGACCGGTGCGGCCAGCAACAGAGGGGAGCCTCGCTCCAATGCTCGCATGTCGCGGACCACCGCGCCGTCGTCGCAGGTGTCCGCCACTAGCCATGAACGCGGGCGGGAGCACTTCCGGTCCGGGGCCGTGAGCCGCGAATCCGTGACCCCGACCGCTGCGGCGCCGGCCCTCCGCCCCGTTCTCGGCAATTTTGGGAGCGACCATGACGATGACTATTTTCCGCGTTCGTCGCAATCGCAACTTCCGCTCGTCCGAGGCGCTGGCCGATACGTTGCTCAAGTAATTGCTGCGGGACAACGAGATCGCGCGTCCGCCCGCGAGTGGTCGTCCGCCGGCGAAGCGTCAATACGGGCCGCGGATCTCCCGAATTCCGCAGACCTGATAACCCGGTGGCAGGAACATTCTGACGGTTACGCCCCGACGGGTTCGTGTTGACTGGGCGGGATAAGGCGATAGGATTGTCGTGTGAGTTGAACCTACCTCTGCGTTCTCTGCATCGCCCGACTGCGGACCGACCCATCGTGGCTCCCGCCCGCTCACTAACGCGTTTCATCGCGTCGGTGTTCACCCACGGGGAACTTGCCCTGACTGCACTCCTCGATCACCTGTACCTGCTCACCCCGGAGCGTCGCGCGGACATCGACCGCGTTCGGCCGCGGTTCGCCTCCGAGGTCGAACTGATCGCCGAGTTCGTCCGCCGGGGGTGGCTCACGCCGTTCCAGGGGCGGTGGCTGTTTCGCGGGCACGGGCGCCGGTTGATCGTCGGAGCCTATGTCCTGCTCGACCGGATCGGGGAAGGCGGCATGGGACAGGTGTTTCTGGCCCGTCACCGCGTCTTCGGGCGCCGCGCCGCCGTCAAGATCGTCCGCCCGGACCGCCGCGGCGACGCGCGCGTCCGGGCGCGGTTCCTGCGCGAGGTGCGGGCACTCGGGCGCCTCGACCACCCGCACGTGGTCCACGCGTACGACGCCGGGACCGTGGGCCGGGCGTGTTACCTGGCGATGGAGTACGTGGCCGGCCCCGACCTGGGACAACTCGTGGCGTCGAACGGAGCGATCGCCCCTGGGCGTGCGTGCGAATACGCCCGCCAAGCCGCGCTCGGACTGGCCCACATGCACGAGCGCGGCTTGGTCCATCGCGACGTGAAACCCAGCAACCTGAGCCTCACCGACGGCGGGCGGGTGCTGAAGGTGCTGGACGTCGGGCTGGCGAAGGACCGCGCGGCGGGGAGCGAGGACGGCGAACTGACCCAGGCCGGGTGGATGGTCGGGACGGCGGACTACGCGGCCCCCGAACAGGTGACGGACGCCCGCAGCGCCGGCCGCCGGGCGGACCAGTACGCACTCGGTTGCACGCTGTACCACCTGCTCACCCGAGAACTGCCGTTCACGGGTGGAACGCCGGTCGCGCGGGCGCTGCGGCGCGTACTCGAAGACCCCCGTCCGGTCGGAGAACTGCGGTCGGAGGTGTCCCGAGGTCTGGCGGAGGTGGTCGCCCGTCTCCTCGCGAGACGGCCGGATGACCGGTTCCCGTCCGCGCTGGCCGCTGCCGACGCGCTGGCCGCGTTCGCAACACCCCTCAAGCCCGGCTCGGACGACACTGCTGTGAATCTCGTCACATGTCCGGCGCTTCCGGCGCTTCCGGACGGTCCTCTGGCGTGAGCGGCTCCAGCACGGGAGTCGCGCGCCCCAACCCGAGGTGTCGAGAAATCGGGCGCGAAAAGGGCCAGGGTGTACAGAAAACGGACGCAGGAGGGTTGCTTCGCCTCCTGCCGAACGCTACAGTAATAAAAGACCGACCGTGATTTCCGAACTGAATGGGCGACAGTTCGGGGTTGCGGTCGGTCTTTTTTCGTCGGGAACCCGCAACACACGCGGATCGACTTGGGCTGAACGCCACGACGGTGCGAACATCCACCGACAGCCCCCACATCCACCG
>JAYUBA010000475.1:0-6631 GCA_043741075.1 Frigoriglobus sp. | reverse complement strand
CCACCCGCACCGGCACGTCGAGTTCCACGATCTGCGTGTACCCGTGCGACGGCATCGTGCCCGCGGTGAAGCACGGGAACTTCAGCGGTTCGACCTGATCGAGGTCGCGACCGGCACCACTGGTGATGAGGCCGACGCACCCGAACGCCTTGTACGTGGTACACATGATCTCGCCGAACGTGGCCGCGACCGCCGGGTCGTCGAGGTCCTGGAACACGACCACCTTCGGCCCGCTCATGGCGGCGATCTGCTCCACCTGCGCGCCGAGGCCCATGTACGTGTCGCCGCCCTTGGGCGGGGCCGCGGCGCGGAACGTGGCGGTGGTGGCGAACCCGACCATCGGCGGCAGGGCCGGGTAGCACGCTTTGATGCGGGCGTCCGTGTAGCCGGTGTTCCGCGGCCGGATGTCGAACAGTTCCAGCACGTTGCACACGGTCGGCGTGTCGAACTTGCGGAGGGCGTCGAGCACGTCGGGGGAAACGGCGGGCATGGGGAACCTCTGGTGTAGCGCACGCGGCCCGCGTGCGTTCGTGGGCCGACACGCGGGCGTTCGAGGGCCGACACGCGGGCCGCGTGTTCTACTTTATGGCTTGAACCCCTGGACGGGCGGCGGGAGCCAGTTTGAATCGTGGAATGGGCGCGCGCTCGACGCCGGCGGCCAGTCCGGGCGGAAGCTCGGCGCGCCGGGCAGGTCCTTCAGCCCGGCGCTCCCCTTCAGCGCGCCGCCGATGCCGATCAACTCGGGCCGCCGGGCCACCTTGTCCGCGAACACCTCCAGGTCCCGCGTGATCTTCTCCGACCGCGCCAGGATGCGCGCCAGCGAGCCGGCGGCGGCGTCCAGGTTCTGATACACCGCCGGGTCGGTGATGAGCTTCTGGATCGTGCCGTTCTCCTTCGCGAACGCGCCCACCACGCCGCGGACCTCCGCCAGAATCTTGCCCAGGTCGTCCGCGGAGTCGCCGACCGACTTCACCAGGTTCTCCGCCCGCGCGGCCAGCGGCCGGGTCACCGCGCGCACGTCGCCCACCACCAGACCCGCGGCGCTCACCTGCGCGTCGAGGTTCTTGAGCGTCCGTTCCGCCTGGTCGAGTACGGTGCCGAGCGTCACCGCGAACTTGATGACGTTCCCGGAGACGGCGTTGAGGTTCTTGAGCAGTTCGGCGAACTGCTTGCGGTTCTCCGGCGAGAGCGTTTCGTTGATGTTGTCGAACGCGCCGCGGGCGCCCTTCACGGCCGCCGTCAGGTCCGGTTCCAGGCGCTTCATCGTGGCGCGGAACTCCTCGACCGCCGGGCGGACGGTGCGGAGCAACTCCTGGGCGTCGCGCACGAGCGCCTTCAGGTTCGGCTCGGCCGCGTCGGGCGGTTGCGCCGCGGCCGTGACGAACCCGGCCGGCACCACCGGCCCCGGTCCCGGCCGCGGCGGCACGTCGCCCCCGATCAGACCCTGGATGCGCTGGTTGGTCTTCCGCAGTTCGGGGATGAACGCGCGAATGTCCTTGAACAGCGCGGTCGCCTCGTCCGCCGTCTGCTCGACCTTGGGGCCGAGCGACTGGAGCTTCTCCAGCCGCTCGAACGCGCGGGTGATGCGCTCGAGCGACTGTTGCGCCTGGGCGATCGTCGTCTGGTTGAGGACGCTCCGCGGGGTGAGGGGCGGCACGCCGGGCAGTTCGCTGCCGGGCGGCCACTCGTCGCCGCGGGGCACCGGCTGGCCGTCGGGGCCGAGTTGCGGGAGGAAGTCGATGGCCGTGTCGCCGCTGAGCAGGCCGCGGGTGATGTGCGCCTCTTCGCTCTTGCGCGGCAGGTACTTCTTGTCCACGGCGATCCGCACCCGCACCTGCCCGCTGACCGGGTCGAGTTCCAGCGCAGTCACCTGCCCGATGCGGACGCCCGACTTCCGGATGGGGATGCCGGGGCCGATGCCCGGTGCCTCCGGGAACAGGATCGCGTACTTGGCGTCGTTGGAGAACAGTTGCGGGGTGCCGCCGAAGAGGACGACGAGGCCCGTGAGCGCGATCAGCGATCCGCCCATGAACAGCCCCAGCCGCAGTCGTAGCGCCCGCTCGCCCATTGTAAACCTTACCCACCCCCAACCCCTCCCTGAAGGGAGGGGAGAAAGAGCGGTCTTATCTTACACCGAATCGTGTTGATCCGTATCTTCTGTAGCCGGCCTCTGTGAGTCCGGTCCGGGGTCACAGACCCCGGCTACAGTTACGAATCAACGCGATTCGGTATTAC
The DNA here is from genome assembly GCA_043741075.1 of Frigoriglobus sp. Taxonomy (GTDB): domain Bacteria; phylum Planctomycetota; class Planctomycetia; order Gemmatales; family Gemmataceae; genus Gemmata. The sequence continues at coordinate 4,396 of JAYUBA010000475.1, read as the reverse complement.
TCCCCTCCCTTCAGGGAGGGGTTGGGGGTGGGTTCCCCCTATTTGCACTGCCGGATCCGCCGCAGAATCTGCTGCTCGAAGGCGTAGTCGCGGCCCACCTTGAACCACTGCTGGTTGCCCGTCGTGTCCGGGCCGACGATTTCCACCTGCCGGTCCACGGTCGGCGCTTCCTGGAACACGGCCCCGCCGGTCCGGGCCAGCGACGGCCGCGCCAGGTCCTCCAGCTCCTTCTCCACGACGACGTACACCAGGTACCCGCCGCGCTCGCCGGCCCGGATCTCGACGGTCGCCGTCTGCCGGACGGTCTGGAACGTGGCGAACAGCCGCTGCCGCGGGTCCGGGTTGCCGCGCTTCAGGAACTGCTCGTACCCCGGCGCGACCCGCGGCTTGGAGACGATGCGCCCGTCGTACGGGTTCGGCGTCTGGAGGTCGAAGTACTCGGCCAGCACGTCCACGACCTTCTCGAACACCTCGCGGTACGACGCGGCCGTCGGCTGTCCGGGGGACACCAGCACCGGGTTCTCGATGCCGTCGCCGCCGCGCACCAGCGCCGGGTTGTCTACCGGTGGGGCGCTCAGGCACCCGGCCAGCGCGAGCGGCAGCCCGCACCCCATTATCGCGGCGGCGCGGAGCCTCGGCGTAACTCCCCGGCGCGTGCCCATGCCGTTCGCCCCCGTACCTACCATGTTGTGCGGATTCGGGCGGCGGTATGCCACCCGCATGGGGCCGCGTCAACCCCTTCGGAATTGCGTTTCCCGCGGCGCGGAGAAGTGCGTAGATTAGGAAGGCACTGGTGTTGCCCGTCCGCCCGGAGACCGCCATGCGCCGCCTGTGGCCGCTCGCGCTCGCTCTGTCACTCGCCGCGCCGTTCGCCGTGCCCACGCCGGCCGCCGGGGACGACCCGCCCCCGCCACTCCGGTTGCGCGTGCGCCCGCCGTTCGGCGGGCCGGGCGGGGCCGGCACCACCACTGTCGTCGCGAACCTGAGCGACGAGGACGCGCTCAAGCAGGCCGGACTCGCCCCCACCGAGGTCGCCCCGCTCATCGAGTACCTCAAGGTGCGGACCCTCACCGACCTCGATCAGAGCAAGATCGGCGACGTGATTAAGAAGTTCGGCGCGGACGACTTCGACGACCGCGTCCGCGCGACCGAGGATGTCGAGCGGTTCGGCCCGGCGGCCATCGGCCCGCTCAAGACGGCCGAGCGCGACCCGGACCCGGAGGTCGCGTACCGCGCCCGCCAGGCGCTCAAGCGGATGGAGAAGGTGCCGCACTCGCAGGTCGCGGCGGCGGCCGTTCGCGCGGTCGTCAAGCTCAAGCCGAAGGAGGCCGCGGCCGTGCTCATCGGGTTCCTCCCGATGGCCGACACCGACGAGGTGGCCGAGGAGATTCGCGCCGGGCTGACCGCGCTGGCGGTGACCGACGGCAAGCCGGAGCCGGCGCTGATCGCGGCGCTCGACGACAAGTCGGTGGTCCGCCGCGTCGCCGCTTACGTCGCGCTGATCGAGGGCGGCCCGCCGGGCGAACGGATCCGCAGCAAGGAGGCGTTCCCGCTGGTGAAGGCCGCCGTGCGGAAGGAGACCGACACCGACGCGAAGTTCCGCGGGCTGTGGGCGCTGCTGATGACCAGCCGCGAGAAGGAGTTCGTGCCGGACCTGATCGACCTGATCCCGAAGCTCCCGCGGGGCCGCATCTGGCAGCTCGAAGAGTTCCTCCTGCAACTGGCCGGCGACGCCAAGCCGGACGCGCGGTTCGGCAAGTCGGCCGAGCAACTCACCAAGGCGAAGGACGCGTGGGCCGGGTGGTGGGCGAAGGCGGGCGCCGGGTTCGATCTGGCGACGTTCGACTTCAAGCCGCGGATCACCGGGTTCACGGACATCATCGAGTACGACTACCGCGGGTACGGGGTGTACCGCGTCGTCACCCTCGGCCCGGACCTGAAGGAGAAGGCGAAGATCGGCGGCACGGGCGTGAACCAGATCCAGCACCCGTCGGACGTGAAGAAGCTCGCCAACGGCAACTACCTGATCGCCGAGCAGAACGGGAACCGCGTCACCGAGCGGGACTCGACCGGGAGGATCGTCAAGACCACCAACGTGGTCCAACCGCTGAGCCTCGACGTGTTGCCGGACGGCGGCATGGTGGTGGTGTGCCGCAACCAGGTGGTGCAGTACGACAAGGACCAGAAGCAGACGTGGCTGTACCCGCGGAGCCAGTACGACATCATGGGCGGTCGGCTGTTGCCCGGCGGCGACGTGGTGTTCGTCACCTTCATTCCCCAGGGGCCGAACTGCTTCCGCCTCGACAAGAACGGCAAGGAGGTGAACTTCCACTTCAACTGGGGCTTGCGCCTGGCGAACGCCTTCCGCGCCGAAAAGGACCGCGAGCCGGGCGGGGCGCGCGCCCTGGGTCGCATCCAGCAGGGCCAGTACCAGTCGATCGACGCGACCGGCGACGAGAAGCTCATGGTGTGCGAGTTCAACCGCGTGGTCGAGTACGACCTGAAGACCGGCAAGGAGTTGTGGAAGCACGACGTGAACGCCCCGACCTCGTGCCAGCGGTTGCCGAACGGGAACACGCTCATCACCATCATCAACCACCATCCCGGCGGCAAGGTGATCGAGGTGGACCCGACCGGCGAGACCGTGTGGGAGTACGAGTCGAAGGACGGCCTCCGCGCCGCGCGGGCGTACCGCCGCTAGGGGGAACTGATGAGTGCTGAATGATGAGTGATGAGTTGAAGAGAAGAAGACTCCGGCAGGGATGGCCCGCGCCGGGTTCTTCATTTCTTGGCTGTTCGCGCAGTTTGCTCTGTTGGAATCGTGCGTCTTTCGAGGTACGAAGCGAAGACCCCTCACCCGCGGCGAAGCGCCCCGACCTCTCCCCGCAGAGCCGGGGCGAGGTGTTGGGATTGCAGAGCCGTTGAGCGATTCGACCCGCGTCGCTTCACGGGGCGGCGCAGTGTCCACCTCGCCCCGGCTTTGCGGGGAGAGGTCGGCGAGTCTTCGAGCCGGGTGAGGGGTCTTCGATTCGGCACTCAGATCACTCATCATTCAGCACTCATTACTTCTCCAAGACCCAGTCCGCCCGCAGGCGGTACACGCGGACGCGGAGCCGCGGGTGGTCGCGGCCGGACACCGGCTCGGCCCCGCCGTAGAAGTTCGGCACCGTCTGCGCCGACAGCGGGTCGTCCCACTGCACCACCGCCACCTCGTCCCCCGCCCGGCCCGGTTCTTTCACCGCGAACCCGGCGTACGGCCGGCGGAACGTGTCGTCCGGGTACACCGGGAGCACCACGAAGTCGCCCGCCCGCGCGACCGTTTCGCCCGCGATCAGCGGCTTCATGCCCGTGCGCTCGCAGTAGTGCTGGAAGCCCCAGTGCCCGACGTACCACACGGTTGCCGTGTCCGGCCGGTCGCGGGTGGCGTCCGCGCTCCTCTCGGCGCACGCCTTCTCCGGGAACGCGTCGAGGGTGTCGATCGCCGCGACCGCGACCCCCGCCGCGGTGCCGACCGCGAGCACCCACCGGGGCGCGCGGCGCTCCGGCCGCGCGCGCCCGACCCGGCTCGCGGCGCGGGCGGCGAGTAGCCCCGCCACGAGCGTGATGCCGATCACCCGCCGCGCCGCCGGGAACGGCGTGAGCGCCAGCGCCGTCGCGACCTCGACGGCGAGCCACCCGGCGAGGAAGAGCGTGGCCCGGTCGGCGCGAAGACTCACGGCGAAGCGGCCTTCTTGTGGTGCGGGCCTCTGGCCTGCATCGCGAACAGCAGGCGGGACGCCCGCACCACAAGAAGGCCGCTTCACGCGGAAGCTCAGTACGGCCGTACACCCGGCGACGGCGACGACCCACACCGCGCCACTCACCTGCCAGAACACGGTGGCCGCGGTGATGTCGCCGTCGAGCATCGTCCACCGGCGCGGGAGCGTCGCCACGAGCGCGAAACCCAAGCCCCACACCGCCGCGACCGCGCCGAGCCACCGCCGCGGAATGCGCAGCACCGACCCCGCGAGCAACCCGACGCCGACCGCGAGGCAGCCGAAGTACCCCGCGAGCAGCGGAACCAGCTCGAACTTCTCGTTCGCGAACGCGGCCAACTTGCTCTGCCCCGCGGGCGGCGGTCCGGACGACGCGGTCGCGTGCAGCCAGAAGTGCGACCGTCCGTACTTCTCGACGAGCCACAGTTCCCACCCCACGAACACCGCGACGCACACCCCGACCGCGACCGCGACCGACCCGGCGCGGCGGTGCGTCAGCCCGAACCACGCGATCGCCGCCGGTGCCACGAACGCGGTGTACTTCGTCTGCATCGCCAGGCCGGCGACGAGTCCCGCGAACGCCGCCAGCCACCAATTTACCGCAACGGCCACTTTCGTAGGGTGGGCACTGCCCACCATCG
>JAYUBA010000474.1:0-1960 GCA_043741075.1 Frigoriglobus sp. | reverse complement strand
GCCTTCGACGAACTCTGACGGCTTGGCGTGGCTCGGAACTGGAACTGCCGGAATCGGCAATTCCGGGGGGCCAACGGCAGTTTCGGACGGGGCCGCGGACGAAACTGCCGGACCACCAACCCCTTGTTTTCCCTGTGAATCCTCTTCAGTCCGGCAGTTCCGGCAGTTTCAAAAGAGAGGGAGAGAGATAAGGAGAATGGGTTGGTGGGTGGAGTGGGTGACATGACCCACTCCACCCGTTCACCCGGTTGGCGTGTTCCAGTCCCTCTCTATCCCCTACGGGAAACTGCCGGAACTGCCGGAACGAGCGAATCGACCTGCAAAACAAGGCGTTTGGCCCCGGCAGTTCGCGAAAAACGCGGCTGCCGGAGGGCGTCCGGAACTGACGGTCCGGCAGTTCCAGCTTCCGCGTCGGCCGGGCGCGACCCGCGCGGCGCTCCCCCTATCCGACGGCGCGTCGCCCCCCGATGGCGGACTTGCGCGTCAGGCCGTCTTTCGTCACGATGTGGCCGCACGCGACAGCCCGCTGTCGCAGGACCGCCCGCCACTTCCCGCCGGCACCTTCACCTCGTCTGCACTTCCAACTCGGAGACGCCCGTGCCCTATCGCCCCGACCCCATTCCGCCCGCCGGCTTCGACATCCTGCTCGGTCGCCTGATCGTCAGCCCGCGCGGCGGTAGCCCGCATCTATTCGTGGAGGGGTGCTGCCCCGGCTGTGGTCACCAACACCGCCACTGCTGGAACGTCGAGTACGGACTCGGCGGGATCACGCACCGCGCCGCCCACTGCGACACCCCGGATGCGCCCCTGCGCGGGCACGGGTACTATGTCGCACTCGACCCGGTTCTCGACCGGCAGCACCAACAACTCCTCGCCCGCTTTCTGTCCCGGTGACGCCGACCTCACGCGCCGCGTGCCCGTTGCGTTTCGCTGCGACGGCCGCCGCGTCCCACGCGACCCACGCAACCACCCCGGAGGCCAAACCATGACCGCCGACCCGCCGTCCCAGTCCGAAGACTCGGACCACGACCACGACCACGACCACGAGGGCGGACTGCCGCCCCATCCGTGGGCGCGGCAACAAGCGGAGTCCCCGGCCGCCTGGGGCGCGTTCCAAAAATATCGCGACATGGGCATCCGCCGGACGCTCGACGCCGTGGACCTCGAACTCTATCCGCCCGCCGCTCCAGACACGCGCCCGCCGAGCGCCACGCGCCGGCGGCGCAACGGGACGGTGAGCGCCTGGTCGATCCGGCACAACTGGGTCGCACGGGCCGCCGCGTGGGACGCCGAGTGCGACCGCGAAGCCCGACTCGCCCAGATCGAAGAGGTGCGGCAAATGGGCGTGCGGCACGCGCAACTGGCGCGTGCCCTTCAAGCACGGGCCGTTGAGGCCCTTCAGTCCCTGTCGCCGGCGGACATGGCGGCGACCGACATTCTCCGGTATTTGATCGAGGCGGCCAAGCTGGAGAGGCTCGCGCTTGGGGAGCCGACGGACCGCAGCGAACAAAAGGTCAGTGGAAGCACGTCGCTGGTCGTGGTCGAGCGCCTCGTCCCCGTGCGCGGTGACAAGGCGGCCGGGTCGCCGGTTGGTGAGCCGGGGGCCGCCGTCGCGGCCCCAGTGACGCACCGGCTGATCGAGGCGGTTGCGGAAGGCGGAGCGGACGACCCGGCCGCTTGGGAACTCCCGGACCAACCGCCGCCGTTCATCCTGCGGCGGCCGTGATCGCCGCCCCCCCCGTCCACCCACGCGGCCGGCCCCATTTCATCGACCGGCCGCGTCGAGGTAGGACTGGAGTATCGCGGCCCGCTCCGCGAGGTCGTCGGCCCGCGTCTCGTCCTCGCACGCGCCTTCCGCCAGCTTCGTTTCCGGCACCTGCAAGTACCCGATCATCTCCATCTCGCTCGCCACCGCGTCGCGGGCCTCCTGGGCGTCGGCGCGGCGGATCGGGTACTCCGC
>JAYUBA010000473.1:0-6637 GCA_043741075.1 Frigoriglobus sp. | reverse complement strand
CTACGACGTGCCGGTGGCGATGACCGGCCCGCCTTCAGGTCTCTGCCGTCGGCGTCGCGGTTGAACGCCATCTCGCCGATGCCGTTGGCGTTGTCGGCGATCGGGCCGAACACGTCCATGCTGATCGTGTCGCCGGTGAGCGTGAGCATCCCGATGCCGCACATCGCCACGCCGAACGCCATGTACAGCAGGTTCTGCGCGTCGTCGCACACGGCCACCGAACCGAGGATGGCGGCCGAGATGATGAGGACCGCCCACACGGAGCTTTCGAGGCCGAGCGCGAGGCCGGAGATGATGTTGGTCGCGTGCCCGGTGCGGCTCGCCCGCACCACCTCCTGAACCGGGCTGTACTCGGTACTCGTCCAGTATTCGGTACACTTGTTGAGCGCGACGGCGAGGACGATGCCGATGAGGCAGCACCACGCGACCGACAGGTTGATGCCCGGCTTGAGCGGGACGTGGTACCGGGCCTGCGACAGTTCGAGCGGGGTCACCTCGAACCGCGTGTCGCCCGTGCGCTCGACCCCGCGCGCCTTCAGCCGGGTGAACTCGTCGGGCGTCAGGGTGGACTCGGTGATCTTCAGGTCCGCGATCTCGGTCTGCTTTTCGGGGGAGAGCTTTCGCCACGCGGTCAGGGCATCCACGCGGTACTTGTCCACCTTCTCTTCCAACTTGATCGTGTTCTCGGAGTTCCGCTCCGGGCCGTTTCGCAGATCGCGAAGCTTCCGCACCTGTTCGCTGACCCTCACCGGCTGCGCTTCCAGCCCCAGCGGCGTCCGCAGCGCCGACTCGTCGTAAAGCTCCTGGTACATGCCCTTGTCGATGCCGCGTTCGACGATGTACGCCGCGTCGAACTTCAGGTACACCATGCCGAACAGCATGAAGCCGATGGTGCTGATGACCGCACTGCGGTAGAACCCGTTGTTGATCGAGCGCATCGCGACCGAGCTGTTGCCGGTCGTGATGCCGCGGCCGACGAGCATCGTGCTGATGATGCTCGCGATCACCCCGACGGCTTGCACGAGAATCGGGAAGATCATGCCCTTGTAGCCGAACGCGGCGTACCCGAGCATGACCGAGGCGACCAGCGTGACCGAATAGCTCTCGAACACGTCGGACGCCATGCCGGCGCAGTCGCCGACGTTGTCGCCGACGTTGTCGGCGATGGTCGCGGCGTTCCGCGGGTCGTCCTCGGCCATCGCCTGTTCGACCTTGCCGACGAGGTCCGCGCCCACGTCGGCGGCCTTGGTGTAGATGCCGCCGCCGACGCGCATGAACAGCGCGAGCAGGGAGCCGCCGAAGCCGTAGCCGATGAGGATTTCGTAGGCGAGTTCGCCGAACACGAGCAGGATGAGCGTGCCGCCGAGGAGGCCGAGGCCGCAGGTGAACATGCCGGTGATGGTGCCCGTGCGGTACGCCAGTCGCATCGCGGTGCCGAAGTTCGTTCGGGCGGCGGCAGCGACGCGCACGTTGCCGGCGGTGGCGAGCCGCATCCCAGTGAACCCGACCGCGGCGGAGAACAGCGCGCCCATCAGGAACGCCACCCCGCGGCCGACGGCGATGGTCTGCAACTCGCCCGCGCTGTGCATGCCGGGGCCGGCGCTCCACGGCCACTTCGACGCGATGATGACCACCGTGAGCAGCACGATGAGCACCCCGACGACGCGGAACTGTCGCCGCAGGTAGGCGTTCGCGCCGTCGCGGATGGCCAGGGCCACCTTCCGCATGGCGGGCGTGCCGGTGTCGGCCGCGTACACCTGTTTCATGAGCCACGCGGCGTACCCCAGCCCGCCGAACGCGACGACGAGGCAGCCGAGCAGGCCGAGTTTCTCGCCCGCCCCGTACGCGGAGGAGGTGAGGAACGCGAACGGCTCCCACCCGGCCCCGAACAGCGGGAGGGATGTCGTGGGGGCCGCCCCGAGTAGCCCGACCGGCAGGGCGCACAGTATGACGAGCAGCCACGGGAACCGCGGCCGGCGCTGGCGAGAGCGGGAGAGGGACATGTGGCGATCCTGGCGCGAGGCGAGCAATAAGTAACCCGGTCGGCCGCGAATCGGCGGGGGCGTGGGGGGAGGCGCACCCCACCCGCCAACGGCATCGACCGAGATGGAGAGCGTAGCTTGTGACAACCGTCACAAGCTGTCAAGTGGGGTAAGAATAACGTGTGAAGAACGGCCCGTCTACCGCGCGGATTGGCGGGGCGCGGTGCGCGGCGAAATGCGGTCGGGGGAACGCGACGCCGGGTCAGATGCCGGCCGCCGCGCGGAATTCATCGAGGGTCGCGGCCGTCGCGGCTTGCGTTGTCCAGGTTTGGAGTTTCGCCAGATCCGAATAGCCGCAAACGGCGACGTAATCCGCTTTGCGCCGCCGGTCGGGTTCGCCCTCGGCGAGCTTCTTCCACCGGTCGATGATACCCGGATGGGAAGTAGGGCAGTATCCGAATGAGCCGCGACCGGGAGGGAGCGGGGCCGTCAGCCTCGCGGAACGTGGCCGGCCCGCTCCCTCCCGGTCGCGGCTCGCTTTCCCCCGCTACACATTTTCGGTGAACTGCTTCGCGACGTCCACGCCGACCAGATCACTCCACGCCGCGAGCAGCCGGCCGAACACCGGGCCGGGCCAGGCGTAGTCGCGCGACCGCTCCGCGCACGCGAACCGCTTCACGCCCGCCACGCAGAACCCGGTGCCGGCGAGAAGCACCTCGGCCGCCCGCGTGATGCTCGGGTCCGGTTGACGGTGTTGGTTCGGGTCGGCCAGCCCCCGCATGTCGAGCGGCGCGGTATTGAACGCCAAACCGAGGGAACCACACAGCTCGCCCACAACCTTCACGCTGATGCTGTCCAGGACAGTACCGTAGTCGGGACGGATGACCTTGTCGTCGGTGACGACCAGGATACTTCCGATCGCGGCATCCCCGACGCCGTGGTGGCTGAGAACGACGGGAACCGCTCCCGGAGTGTCGAGGTGGAATTGGCTTCCCGGGTCGTTCAAGCGCTTCTCCGCGACGTGCCAGAACAGCCGGCTCCGATGTTTGACTTCTGGCGGTAGTATGTCCGCGCAGTCCGACGCCTGAAACCCCGCGACCGCCAGCGTGACGCCTTCGGTGAAGAACCGGCGGTAGCGGGCGAACGGCACCGGGTACGTCACCATGCCGAGCGTCGCGGGGCCGTTGTCTGCTTCGCCCAGGTAGAAGCCGAGCGGGCCGGGCGTGGCGAACGTGACCAGTTGCAGTTCGCCGCCGGGCGGGAGGAGCTTCGCGTTGTGCGCGACCAACTCTTCGGCGGTCGCGGTGAGGTGGGCGTCGGTCGCGTCGAGGGGAACGTAGCAGGCGGCGCAGTCGCGGCGGAAGCGGGCGAGGTGGTCGGGCCAGCGGAAGAGAGTGTGGCGGAACGTGCGGGCGTTATCGACGACGGACGCCCCGGAGACGAACCCGGCGTCGTGCAGCGGCAGCGCCGCCTCCGCGAACGGCAGCAACCGACCGTTGAGGTACGCGAGGGGAGCGGTCACGGCTTCACCCCGAGTGCCGCTTCCGCCGCGAGGATAGGAGACACGAGGCGGTCTTCTAGAATCGCGTCGGAAGTCAGTTCGCACAACGGGAGAACGAACCCGGCGGCTTCGACCGCAGTGGGCAGAAGCGGTTTGATTTGAGCGCTGGAGAGAACGACGGGAACAGTGCTCTGGCCGGTGGCTTCGTACACGCCGCTGGCGTTCCAGTCGCGGGGGAGGAGAGAGGCAGGTGGCAGTGGGGCGTTCAGTCGCGCGGCGACGGCTGCACACGTCGCGACCTGATATGCCTCTCCCAGTTCGGCTGTGAAATACCAGAACACGACAACCACGTGCCGCGCCACTTGCGCCTCTTCCGTTCGCGTGTAGCAGCGGTAGACGTAATCCGGAACCCATTTCCATTTGCTATCGCTGAGCTGATTGCCAAGGTGATCCGAAACCTTGTTCGGTTCGGCCGGAACCCAACCGCGCGCGCCGAGCAGGCGGTCGAGCGATCCGATCTGAGAGCGGACATCGTTGTGGATGCCTTGCAGAAATCGCGTCGCTTCCGAGATTGCTTTGCCCAGCGCTTCGGCATTCATGTCTTGTCCCCCGATGCGACCCAGAACGTTTGCGCCCCGGCGGGCGCGACCCAAATCCGACGAGACGAGAACCACGGGTGAAAGAACCGCCGCGCGCCTGCCGGCGCGTGCCACTCGCCGTGAAACCCGTCGAAGCCTTTCAGCCCCTTCGCCGCGAGGATGTCGGCTAAGTCTCGCGCCGGCAGCAACTCGCTGGTCCGAACCGCGGACCACACGTCGCGCCACGACAGCCAACCGAGCCAATCGCCGCGTTCGCGGGCGACCGACGCGGCCAACGCTTCCGCTGGTGGAACCGCGTGCGAGGTCAGGTATACCACGCCGAGCGCCCGCCCGCCCGCACCGGCCCGCAAGCCCTGCCAGTAACGCCGGAGTTGGTCCGGGTCCGGTGCCTCCGTCGCCTCTTCGTCCTCGGCTTCTCCGCTCTTGGACGCGTCCAACTTCACCTCGACCACCAAGCGGCCGACCGCGACCGCACCGGCCGACAGTGTGACCACAACATCCGGTTCGCCGTGGCCCGGCCAGCGCGGCCAAAAGGTGTACGCGGCGGCCGTCACGCCGTCGAGGTTCAGCCACGCCGGCAGGTCGGTCGTGACGCGCCCGTCCGGGGCGACGCCGCGCACCCGGCGCAGCACCGCCAGCAGCCCGACTTCCAGCGGCAGATACCGCAAGAGTTGGAACGCGGTGGACGTGAGCAGGTCTTCCGCGCGGTCGTGGGCGCGGGAGCCGTCGCGGCCGAGCTTCCCGTGGCGTTCGGCGAACAGCACCGTTACTCCTCCTCTTCCGGCGGGAGCGGGACCGGCACGATCACCTCGCCGCGCGGGTGCGGGAAGTAGTTCGCCAGGCCGTGCGCCTGCGCGAGCAGCACGTGCGAATCGTCCACCATGCGGAAATGCCCCGCGACCGCCTCCGGCGAACGCGTCTCGATCCACTCGCGCGCGTCCTTCGGCGGAATCCCCAGCGCGATCAGGTACAGCCACAGCACCGTCGGCGACCGCAAGACGCCCGCCACGCAGTGAACGTAGACGTGCGCGCCCGGGGCCGACGCGAGCCGGTGCAGCGCGTCGATCGCCTCCCGCAGGAGCGCGGGCGTCAGCCGCCGGCTGTCTTCCAGCGGCACCCACGCGACTTCGACGAAACCCGCGGCGGAAGTGACCACGCTCGGCCCGTCGGAGACGTTCAGCACGTGCGTGACGCCGGCCGCGCGCAGCGCCGCCCCGCGCTCCGGCGACGCGAACGGCCCGACCGACAGACATTCCGTGATGCGGTACATCGGCTACTCGCCCTCCAACAGCACCACCGTGAAGTCGTCCTGGAACTCGCCGCTCGTCGGCAGGCGGGCCGCGGTCTGAAGGGCCGCGATCAGCTCTTCGCCGGAGAGCCGCGCGGCACAGTTCCATACGCGCTCCCAGCCCGCGTACTTCCACACGCCGTCGCTGACCGCCAGCACCTTCCACGGGCGGGTCAGTTCTAGCGCGAAGGGGACGAACGTCGCGTCGCCGGACCCGACCGGCGGGTTCTTGAACTGGCGGGCGGTCAGGACGCGCATCAGGCCGTCGCCCCACGCCGCGAGCGCGGCGCTGTCGCCACACGACGCGCCCGTCACGCGGTCGCCTTCGACCCGCAGGGCGACGAGCGTGGTGAACCCGGCCAGCGCGTCCGCGCTCACGGCCGCGTCCGCGTCGGACGGGTTGTCCGCCCGCGCGGCGGCCTGGCACGCGACCTGCGCCGCCCGCGCCCCGCCGGCGCGCCCGCCTTGACCGTCGGCGAGCGCGACGAACCACCCGGTGCCGTTCGGGAGCGGCTGAAGGACGAACGCGTCTTCGTTGACGGGGTGCCCGCCCGCGGTGCTAAAGGAGTACGCGCGGATCATCCCGCGATTCTACCCGGTTCACGCGGCGCAGGTGAGCGCCGTAGAAGGGATTACCGCGTCGAGAACGTCCAGCGTGCGGACCGTCGCGCCCTGCTGCCGGCGGACCAGGTCGCGGGCCGCGGCACCCATCCGCGCGCGCAGGTCGGCGTCGGCCAGGAGCCGCGCGAGTTCGGCTTCGAGTTCGGCCGCGTCCGCCACCATCACCGCCCCGCCGACTTCCACGAGGCGCTTCGCGGCGTCCTTGAAGTTCCACACGTGCGGGCCGAACGCGCACGGCACGCCGTACCCGGCCGGCTCGATCATGCTCTGGCCGCCGCGCGCGCCGTCCAGGCTCCCGCCGACGAAGCCGACATCCGCTAAGCCCCACGCGGCGCCGAGTTCGCCCACCGTGTCGAGCAGTACCACCGCGGGCATTTCCGCTAGCGGCGAAGTGACCGCGGAGCGGCGCACGAACGGCAGCCCGGACGCTTCGACCAGCCGCGCCACCTCCGCGAAGCGGTCCGGGTGGCGCGGCACGAGAACGAGCCGCAGGTGCGGGAAGCGGGTACGGAGCCGCGCGAACGCGCCGAGGACGATGGCCTCTTCCGGCGCGTGCGTGCTGCCGGCGAGGAGGACGAGGGGAGAACCTACCCCCCCGGCCCCCCTCCCTGAAGGGAAGGGGGGGGAAGACGCGCGCGAGCCGCTC
>JAYUBA010000472.1:0-1961 GCA_043741075.1 Frigoriglobus sp. | reverse complement strand
TCTGTTTTTGTCTTCTGCCCACTGCCCACTCTCCACCGCCCACTGCTTCACATGCTGATGCGGCGGTAGGTGTCGTCCACGACCCAGTGGAACGCGGTCAGGTGGATGGACTCGACGATGCCCATGTCGTCGAGCGGGACGTGCAACCCGTGGTGCGCGAGGCCGCGGAGCTTGCCCCCTTCGAACCCGGTACAGCCGAACGTGGTCAGCCCGTGGGCGTTCGCCCAGTCCACCGCGCGGATGATGTTCGGGCTGTTCCCGCTGCCGCTGATCGCGACCAACAGATCGCCCGGCGACGCCAGGTTCTTCAACTGCTCCACGAACACGCGGTCGAACCCCTCGTCGTTGCCCCACGCGAGGATGTACGGCGTGTTGTCCGTCAGGCTCAGCACCTTGAGCCGCTTCTTCGAGTCGTCGTCGAAGAACTTCCGCGCGAGCGTGCCCTTGCCCATGTCCTCGCAGAAGTGGGACGCGTTCGACCCCGAGCCGCCGTTGCCGATCACGAACACGAACCGGCCCGCGACGTACCGCTCGTGGATCAGGTCGGCGAGCGTCTGGATTTCGGCCGGGTCGATGCGGGCGAGTTCGAGGGCCACGCGGTCGAGGAACTGGCGCGGGTCGAGCGTCGTGCCGATCATGGGTGTGTTCTCTGGCGGGTTCAGTACGGGCGGATCGTCGCGAGTCCGGGGACGGTCGCGAACCGGGCCGGGTCGAGCGTGTACAGCGGCAGGGAATGTTCTATCGCCGTCGCGGCCACGATGGCATCGTCCGCCGTCAGAGTCGGTGGGACGGGAAGCGACACCACCAGCGCGAACGCCCGGCGCGCGATAACAGCCGTGAGGCGGTGGACGGGGTTGCTCCGGATGAAGCCGAGACGGGCGACTTGTTCGGCCGAGTCGTTGGACGACGCCAGTAGCACCATCGCCGACAACTCGCTGAATTCCAGCCCGACGGTTTTGTACATGTCGTAGGCGAACTGGAGCGCACCCGCGTCACCGGTTTGTATCGCCAGTAATACGGGCGTGTCGAGCAGGCCGCGGCGGGCGACGGTGCTACTCACGGCGCAGCCCCAGTTTGGCCCGCCACTCCGGGTCATCGAGGAGGTCGTTCCGTTTCATGATGCTGAGAAACAGCTTCTTCACGACTTCCGGCGGCGGTGGCCCTTTCGGGCCGACGACTTCTACGTCGTCGGGAGCGTGGTCGGCCACGAAGACGACCGTACCGTCCGGCAGGTCGAGCGGAACCTCCAGCACCACCTGCCCGCCCTTCACGACGCCCTGGACACAGAACTCGTACATCGCACGCCCTCCCGCGGTGGCCGTAGGATACCGGAACGGTTCGCGGCGGGCCATCCCAACCCCCCGCGCGCGTAGAATGACCGCGTCGCTCCCCCCCCGCTTACCCCGCTCGCACCATGCCGCGCGACCTCATCCTCGGCACCGCCGGGCACATCGACCACGGCAAGACGACGCTGGTCAAGGCGCTCACCGGCACCGACTGCGACCGGCTGCCGGAGGAGAAGGCCCGCGGCATCACCATCGACATCGGGTTCGCCCACCTCGACCTCGGCGACATCCGATTGGGCATCGTGGACGTGCCCGGCCACGAGCGGTTCGTCAAGAACATGCTCGCCGGGGCGACCGGCATCGACCTCGCGCTGCTCGTCGTCGCGGCCGACGATTCGGTCATGCCCCAGACCCGCGAGCACCTGGAAATCCTCAAGCTCCTCGGCGTGCGCCGCGGCCTCGTCGCGCTCACCAAGGCCGATCTCGTGGACGAGACCACGCGCGAAGTCGTCGCGCTCGAAATCCGCGAGCTGGTGAAGGGGTCGTTCCTCGCGGACGCGCCGATCGTTCCCACGTCGGCGCACACCGGCCTCGGCCTCGCGGAGTTGAAGGCCGCGCTCGCGGCGCTCGTGGCGATTGAAGAACCCACCCCCCGGCCCCCTCCCTGCAGGGAGG
>JAYUBA010000471.1:0-1962 GCA_043741075.1 Frigoriglobus sp. | reverse complement strand
CAGGGGGCTTACGCCCCCCGCTCAGAGCTTCTCGCGCGTTCCCATGTCAACCCTCCGGCTCGAAGTCACCGGCGCCCGCAAGCAGTTCCCCGGCGTCCTCGCCCTCGACGGCGTGTCGCTCGCGGTCGCGCCCGGCGAGGTGCTGGCCGTCGTCGGCGAGAACGGGGCCGGCAAGTCCACGCTCATGAAGATCGTCGCGGGCGTGTACACCCCGGACGCGGGCGAGGTGAAACTCGATGGTGTGCCGATCCGCTTCCCCGGCCCGGCCGAAGCCATCGCGGCCGGCGTCAGCCTCATCCACCAGGAACTCAACCTCGCCGAAAACCTGACGGTCGCGGACAACCTGTTCCTCGGCCGCGAACTCACCCGCGGCGGATTCCTCCGCGCGCTCGACCGCCGCGCGATGGGCGACAAGGCCGCGACGCTGCTCGCCCGCGTCGGGCTGCCGGCGGCGCGCGCCTCGGCCCGCGTCGAGAACCTCCCGCCCGGCGAAAAGCAGTTGGTCGAGATCGCCCGCGCGCTCGGCACCGAGGTGCGGCTGCTCATCATGGACGAGCCGACTTCGAGCCTCACGCAGAAGGAAACCGAGCAACTGTATCTGGTCATCGACGCGCTCAAGGCGGACGGCGTGTCGGTGCTGTATATCTCGCACCGGTTGGCCGAAGTGAAGCGCGTGGCCGACCGCGTGAGCGTGCTGCGCGACGGCCGCAACGCGGGCGAACTCGCGAAGGCCGACATCTCGCACGACAACCTGGTGCGGCTGATGGTCGGCCGCGACCTCACGCAGTTCTACCCGAAGGTCCACCGCACCGGCACCGGAGGCGCGGCGGTGCTGAGCGTGAAGGGCGTGCGCTTCGCCGGCGGCCCGGCCACGCCCGCGACGTTCGAGGTCCGCGCCGGCGAAATCCTCGGCATGGCCGGGCTGGTCGGCGCGGGCCGCACCGAGCTATCGGAAGCGGTGTTCGGCGTGCGCGCGCTCGCCGCGGGCCAACTTCTGCTCGACGGCAAGCCGGTGCGGATCGGTTCGCCGCGCGACGCCATTGCCGCCGGCATCCTGCTCGTGCCTGAAGACCGCCGCCTGCACGGGCTGGTGCTTCCCGAAAGCGTCGGCTTCAACCTGAGCCTCCCGAACCTCGACAAGCTCGGCTCGCTCCTCGGCGTGAAGCGCCGCGAAGAGGCCGCGCTGCACCGCACCTGGATCGACCGGCTGCGCGTGAAGACGCCGAGCGCCGCGCAACCGGTCGGGCTGCTCTCCGGCGGGAACCAGCAGAAGGTCGTGTACGGGAAGTGGCTGGCCCGCGAGCCGAAGGTGCTCATCCTCGACGAGCCGACCCGCGGCGTGGACGTGGGCGCGAAGGCCGAGATTTACGCGCTCGTGGACGAACTCGTCGGCAAGGGCGTCGCGGTGTGGATGATTACGAGCGACATGGAAGAGCTGCTCGGCATGTCCGACCGCGCGGTGGTGATGCACGAGGGGACGGTCGCCGGGGAGTTGGCCGGCGCGCGACTGACCGAAGAAGCCGTGATGCGACTCGCGACCGGGGGAACAGCGACATGACGCGGATTCTGGGCGTTCTGGGGCTGCTCGTCATCTTGTACGCGGTGCTGTTCGGCACGCACGACCAGGCCGGCAGCACCGGCAACCTGATCGACGTGGCGAACTACCAGGGCCGCTACGGGCTCATCACGTTGGGCGCGGCGCTGGTCATCATCATCGGCGGCATCGACCTCTCCATCGGCTCCGTCGTCGGGTGCGCCGCCATCCTGTTCGGCGTGCTCATCGCCGACGGCATCCACCCATACGCCGCGGTCGTCTTGGTGCTGTCCTATGGTGCAACCGTGGGGCTGGCGAACGGGCTGCTCGTCACCCGATTGAAGCTCCAGCCGTTCCTCGTCACGCTCTGCGGCATGTTCATCATCCGCGGCGCGGCGCGCCTCATCGGCGGGACAGTGGGCCGCGCC
>JAYUBA010000470.1:0-1962 GCA_043741075.1 Frigoriglobus sp. | reverse complement strand
AACTTCGTGACGAGCGACGATGAGTGACCCGTCATGGCGAACGCAGGATTACCGCCAGTGCCGTTGCCGATGTTGCCGGCCTTGAAATCCAGACCGAGATGCACTTTTCGCAGATCCGCCGCACGCTCGCACGCACCTTCATGGGCCACCCGCAAGTCGGAATAAACCGCACATGTCCGGTAAACGTTCAAAATAGTGGAGGGCGGTAAAGCGACAAGTGGGGCGTGTGGAATTCTTCTGCTCGGTTCCGCCGCTTGCGGCTTCGCGGATTCCCGCGAAGCCGCAAGCGGCGAAGACAGGTTACACCTTCGGGTCGTCGTCGAACGCGCCCTCGTCGGCGGTGATAATCATCACGCCGTTGGCCGTGAGCGCCAGCGTGTGTTCGACGTGTACGCTCGCGAGCCGGTCGCGGGTCACCACCGTCCACTGGTCGCCGAGTGTGTCCACTTCGGGCCGCCGCATGTTCACCATCGGCTCGACCGCGAGCGTCAGCCCCGGTTCGAGGCGGAAGTCGGCCTTCCGCGTCTCCCGGTCCACGTAGTTGGGCACCTGCGGGTTCTCGTGCATGATCCGCCCGATGCCGTGGCCCACGTACGACGTGACCACGCTGAACTTGGCCTGCTCCACATGCCGCTGCATCTCGCTGGCGACCTGGCTCCACCACTTCCGTTTGGGGAGCAGGTCGATGGCGATCTGGAGCGTCTCCTCGCCGACCTTCAGCAGCCGCGCCTTCTCCGGCGACACGGTGCCGATGGGGATGGTGATCGCGCGATCCGCGCACCAGCCGTTGAGTTTGCACGCGGTGTCCACTTTGAGGAGGTCGCCCTCCTTCAGCACCCGCTGACCGGGGATGCCGTGGACGACCTGCTCGTTGACGCTCAGACACGTGACGGCCGGGAACGGCGTCTTGCCGGGGTAGCCCTTGAACAGCGGGATCGCGCCGTACTTCGCGTAGAACGCCTCGACCGCCTGGTCGATCTCGATGGTCTTGGTGCCCGGCTTGGCGAGGTCGCGGCAGATTTTGAGCGCGCGGGCGACCAGTTTGCCCGCCTCGCGCATGAGCACGAGTTCGCGGGCGGACTTCAGTTCCGGCGGGCGGTTGGTGTTGGGTCGCAGCATGGGTGTAGTTTAGCGCGCGGCCCCGCCGGGGCCACCGCTTAACGCGGGCACGCCGAGCGCCTTCAGGATGTTGGCGAAGATCACGTCCGGCGCGTCGGTCGCGGCGATGTCGTTGACCAAGCTCTGCCGCCGGTAGTGGCCGAGCAGCGCGTCCGTGTTCTGGTGGAACTCGCCGAGCCGGCGGCGGATCGTCTCCTCCTTGTCGTCGTCGCGGAGGACCAGCGGCGCGCCGCACGCGTTGCACCTGCCCGGCACCTTCGGCGGGCGGGCGGTCACATGGAAGCACACCCCGCACGCCGGGTTCGAGCAGCACCGCCGGCCGCTGATCCGCTTCACCACCTCGTCGTCGGGGATCGTCAGGTTGATGACCGCGTCCAGCGCGAGGTACTCCAGTTTCAGCAGCGCGTCGAACGCGATCGCCTGCGAGTACGTCCGCGGGTAGCCGTCCATCACGAAGCAGTCGGGGCGGGCCGGGCTGCGGAACAGTTCCGCGACCATTTCATCGACGATCGAGTCCTCGACGAGGCGCCCCTGCTTGATCCGCGGCTCGACCTCCTTGCCCATCTTGGTGCCGCGGGCGATCGCGTCGCGGAACATGGCCCCGGTGCCGACCTGCGTCAGGCCGAACCGTTCGACCAGTCCCTCGGCCTGAGTGCCCTTGCCGCTGCCCGGTGGTCCGACGAGTACCAGTCGCATGAGCCGCCCGCCTTGTGCCACGCCGGGAAGTGTCGCCCGCGCCGCGCTGAACGACCGTCCGGCCGTCGCGGGTGGGTGGGGGAGGGACACCGATCCTTCACAACCCCCGTATTGTCCGAAGCGCTCGGAAGTTCAGCAAGGGGAAGA
>JAYUBA010000469.1:0-1963 GCA_043741075.1 Frigoriglobus sp. | reverse complement strand
CACCGGCACCCTCACGGGTGCCGCTCGCCTGAAAACACCGGCAATGCCAAAATCGACAGGGGCACCCCGTTACGAATGGCCCCTTGTGGCGGGACGGGAAAGAGGCGAAACTCGGAGGGTGAAGTTCGCGAGTCGCCGAACACAAACACGGTCCCGGAGGGACGCCGATGGTCGGGATCGCCGCATTCGCGCTGGTGCTGGTCGCCCCGGCGGCACCGGTGCCCGCGCAACCGCCGGTCCCGGCTCCCAAGGCCGACCGGTTCAAGGCGCTGGAGTTCGCCCGCACCGTGTACCAGGTCGGGGATCAGGTCGCGTTCAAGTACGCGAAGCCGGTCGAGATGAAGGACCTGATCGGGGCCGCGGCCCGCGGGCTGTACGAGGAGTGCGGGCTGACGGTGCCCGACCGCGTGCTGAAGGCGGTTCGCGACGCGAGCGGCCCGACGGAGTTGGTCGAGACACTGGCCGACGTGCGCCTGCTCCTGGCGGACCAGCCGGCGCTGCGCGGCCCGCGGGCGCTGTTCGCCGCCATCAACGGCTTCAAGCACGCGACCGAACCGCTGTGTCAGCTCGTCAGCCCGCGGGCGAACACGTTCGCGTCCATCGACATGGACTTCGGCATCGGCATCGAACTCGACGGCACCAGCGGGGCACCGTGGATGCTCTATCAGGTGGAGTACAAGACCGCGCTGGGCCAATACGCGCCGGTCGGGTGGCTCGAACCGGTGCCGCGACCGGACGCCGTGAACGCCCCGGCCGGCGTGCCCTGGCGGATCAACCGCGTCATCCCCGAAAGCCCGGCACAGAAGGCGGGCGTGAAGCCGGGCGACATCATCACGCAATTCAACGGCACCGAGGTCACCGCGGACACCGTGAACAAGCTGTTCGCGCAGTTCGCGTTCCCGCCGCAGATGTTCGACCCGCGGACCGGTCTGCCGATGGCCCCGGACCGCACGCTCACGTTCCGCCGCGCCGCCGGCAAGCCGTTCACGGTGAACATCAAGGGCACACCTTACACGCCTGCCAGCGCGTTCGGGGTGATACGGACGAACGAGGACAAGTGGGACTGCCTGCTCGACCGCGCGTACAAGATCGGCTACATCCGTATCGGCGCGGTGGAAACCGCTCTCGATACGAGGGTCGGCGAGATGCTCGCGGATCTGGACCGGAAGGGCTGCCGCGCGCTGATCCTCGACCTGCGGTGGTGCCCCGGCGGGTACGTCGATCCGTGCGTGAAGATCGCGGGCATGTTCCTGCCGAACAACGTCATCATCGCGCAGATGAAGTACCGCAACCCGAACCTTCCTGGGAGCCAGCCGGAGATCCGCAACAACTTCGGCGTGAGCAAGTACACCACCTACCCACTTGTGGTGCTGGTAGGCCAAGAGACGACCGGGGGCGGCGAACTGATCGCGTCCGCACTGCGCGACAACGACCGGTGCGTGCTGATGGGCCAGCGGACCGTCGGCCGCGCGTCGATTCAAGAGGTTCTCCCGAACATCGCCTTCGGCGGCCTTTACTTCAAGGTGACGACGGGCGAATCGTTCCGCCCGAACGGCAAGCCGCGGCAGCGGAAGCCGGACAGCGGGCCGAACGACGAGTGGGGGCTGAAGCCGGACGACGGGCTTGAGGTGCCGGTGACGAAGGACAAGTCGGCCGAACTGCGGCGCTGGGCGGAACTGCACGCGCTCCGCCCGTTCGACAGCACCGAAGGGCTGGATTTCGATGACCCGGCGCTCGACCCGTATCGCGTCAAGGCGCTGGACTACCTCCGCAAGAAGCTCGGTAAGAAGTGAGCTTCTGGCACCAGGGTCTCACGACCCTGGCTACCGACAGCCGCCCTTCCAGGGCTTCAGACAGGCCGCATTCTTAGGACTACCGGACAAAACCTGAACGTATGAAGATCACACAGGCGGCCAGTTGGCACCACCCGAGGTAGTTTCGCGCGTTCCGGTCGAGTCGCCGC
>JAYUBA010000468.1:0-1972 GCA_043741075.1 Frigoriglobus sp. | reverse complement strand
CGCGGTCGCAAAGCCGACCGCGACGACCTCCCCCTCAAGGGGGGAGGTCAAAGCAAAGACAAGCCGCATCGCTCGCGTCACACTTCGGGAATCTCGATGTCGTCGAGCGGGTCGCTCGGCCCGCTCGCCTTCGCCTTGATGAGCGCCGCCACTTCGTTCCAGTCCACCGCGGCGAAAATCTCTTCCATGTGCTTCACCACACCGAGCAGACTCGCCGACGCCATCTCGAAGTTGGTGTGCGGCGAGAACTCCTTGAAGTGGTCGCGGAAGTGGTCCGCGACGCGGCGCAGCTTCGGCAACTTGCCCTTCAGCCGCCGCAGGAAGTCGCCGTGGTCGCCGCGCTGGAACGCCGGTTCCACGGCCCGGATGCTGTCGTACAGCGTCCGCGGCACGTCGAGCATCCCCTCGTCATCCTGAACCTCGTCCGCGTGCTTCAGGAACGTGCGGATCATCCACGCGTGCGCGAGGACCGCGTTCAACCGCGTCACGGCTTCTTCGGGACTCATGACCCGCCCGCCGGCGCGGGGGTCGTGCCGTCCGTCGGCGCGGCCGGTGGCGACGCGGGCTTCGTCTTCGACGCCTCCGCCTCCTCCTTCGACATCAGTACCAGGAACGTGCCGGCCGCGACCAGCACGATTCCGGCCCACAGCTTCCAGCCGGGCATGTCGAAGTGGAAGACGGCCCACTCGCCGGACTTCGCGTTCGGGTGCCAGACGAGGCTGAGCAGCGTGTTGATGAGCGGGGCGAGGCAGAAGATGAGCGGGGCGATGTAGATGCGGTAGGTGGCCGGGTTCACCTTTTCGGCGTTCGCCTGATCGACCGCCGCCTTGCTGGCGAAGATGACGCAGATCGCGCCGACCGCGCCGGCCACACCGGCGAGGCCACTGAACACGAGGCCGACCGTCCGCCAGTCCGGCTGCGCGTCGTCGCGCGTCGCCATCAGCACGACGGGGACGGCCACGGCCATCACCAGGTACGCCACCCCGACGGACAGGATGGACGCGAGCCGCCCGCCGACGCCGACCGCCTGACCCGCCGCGTTCATCGGGCTGAGCATCTGCCCGCCGAAGAAGATGAGCGGGACGTACGTGCCCCACGCCAGCCCGGCCAGAATGACGTAGCCCCACCACGGAATGTTGTTCATCGGACGCCTTGAAAGTGGGCAGTGGGCAGTGACCAGTGTGCAGTTGAAGGCGGCTTTGCCCTTCTGCCCACTGCCCACTGCCCACTATCGACTGAAGAGTGACCCTATGGGGATTCGAACCCCAGTCGCTGCCTTGAAAGGGCAGTGTCCTAGGCCACTAGACGATAGGGCCACGCCGGCGGCACCGCCAAGGACACCCCATTCTTAGGGGCGGTTCGGCCTCACGGCCAGTGGGCAGTGGACAGTGGGCAGTGGGCAGAACAAGGCCGTCGGAGACGCACGCGGGGGCGAAGGCTTTTTCTGAACTGCCCACTGTCCACTACCCGCTGCCCACTGCTCAGTAAGGAGTCGCGGTTGGTGCGGTACAATCTTTCGAGTAGAATATACCACGAATCGCCCGCAGGTCGCGGACGCCACTCTCATGTCTAACGAGGATGCCACATGGCCAGCCCGAACGTGATCGAACTGACCGAGGCCAACTGGACCGAGCACGTGACCGGCGGCACGCTCGTGGTCGCCGACTTCTGGGCGCCGTGGTGCGGCCCGTGCCGCCGGCTCGCGTCCACCATCGACGCCGTCGCCGACCAGTTCGCCGGCAAGGTGAAGGTCGGCAAGCTGAACGTGGACGAGAACCCGAAGCTGGCCGTGCAGTACGACGTGATGACCATCCCGCGCATCCTGTTCTTCAAGGGGAGCGAGACGCCCGTTCACACCGAGAGCGGGGTGCTGTCGCCGGAAGACCTGTCCAAGCTCATCAACCAGTACGCCTAATCGCGGAAGCCGCGAGCGGGGGGCGGCGCGTTTCCCTCTCCCCTTGCGGGAGAGGGT
>JAYUBA010000467.1:0-6670 GCA_043741075.1 Frigoriglobus sp. | reverse complement strand
GGCGTCCAGGCCCAGCCCGGACTCGACGCACACGACCAACAGGTCGAGCGCGTCCGGCAGGGTGAGGAAGATCTCCTTCTGCCGGGTGCTCCGCAGGTGCCACAGGACGACCTGCGGCAGCCAGAACCCGATCGCGGCCATCGCCGCTGTCCATTCAATCGACTTGCTGGTGAACCCGTCTTTGAGCAAGAAGAAGAAAAGGGCTGGGACGAGGAACACGGCCAGGCAAACTACGCGGGTCCCGTGGAATACGCCGGCCGCGTGCTCGCTCCGGAACCCGGCGTTCGCCAGTTTGATGCGGAGCGAGTTCTTCTCCAGCTCGCTCTTCGGCTCCATCACCCCGCCCAGGTTGCTGAACGCGTCCTTCAGCCCCTTGAACCGGCCGCCGGAGTCCGCCTGGGCCATTTCGATCTCGACCAGCGACTTGGGCCGGCCGATCCGCTCCAGGCGGTCCTCGGCCTGGCTGTTGCGGGTGGAGATCACGGACAGGAGCCAGAACGTGCCCGCCACGATGGCGACGAACACGAACAGCGGCGTCAGCTCGTCGGCGGACAGGAACGCGAACAGGTCCACGGCTCTCTCCAGTTGTCAGTGTGCGGTGTGCAGTGGGCAGTTAAGACAGAGCGACGACCAAACCGCGAGGTTACGGGCCGGTCGGGAGCGGACAGGGAGTTCTGGCGTTTCTGCCCACTGCTCACTGCCCACTGCCCACTTTCTCAGACCTTGATGTCCACGATCTTCTTGATGGCGAAGGAGCCGAGCAGCATGAGGACGATGGCCCCGATCGACATCTGCACGCCCATCGGATCCTTCCAGAGCAGTTCCACGTAGTCCGGCTTCATCCACAGCATCATCATGAACAGGCCGATGGGCAGGGCGATGAGCACCACGCCGGAGAGCCGGCCCTCGGCGGTCAGCGCCTTCACCTGGCCGAGGATCTTGAACCGCTCGCGGATCACGTGCCCGATGCGGTCCAGGATTTCGGCCAAGTCGCCACCGGTCTGCCGCTGGATGGCGACCGAGGTGACGAAGAACCGCAGGTCCAGGTTGGGCACCCGGTCGCACATGCCCTTGAGCGCCTCCTCGAGCGGGATGCCCAGGTTCTGCTCCTCGTAGACGCGGCCGAACTCCTTGCAGATCGGGGCCGGCATCTCCTCGGCCACCACGTGCATCCCGGCGGCCAGCGAGTGCCCGGCCCGGAGGGCGCGGGCGACCAGTTCCATCGCGTCGGGCAGTTGGCCCGCGAACTTCTTCAGCCGGCCGGCCCGCTTGGCGTGCAGCCACACCCACGGCAGGGTGAAGAACAGCAGCGCCCCCAGCGGGAGCACGTACAGGTTCACCAGCCAGATGGAGAGCGCCGCCCCGACCACTCCCAGCGCGACCGAGATGCCGAACAGGGCGCTCGGCTTGATGTTGCAGTCGGCCTGCTCGAACACCTTGGTCAGGTTGAAGAACTCCGGCATCAGCTTGTCCATCAGCGTCTTGCGGTCCACCTCCTGGAGCGCCTGCTTCAGCAGCATGTCGGCGGACGAGTCCTTCCGCGAATTGCGCCCGACCAGTTGGTCGAGCCGGTCGGACGCCTTCTCCTCGTCCGTCCGGCGGAGCGCGACGTACAGCATCGCCACCATCGCGACCACCAGGCCGCCGATCAGGATCGGGAACAACATCGGGTTCATTGCGTGTCCACCTGGCGCGGGGTGCCCAAGCCGGGCGTCGCCGCCCGGCGCGTGTGTGCGAGTCCCGCCATCCTGGCACCGTTCCGGAACCCCGATCCGTCCGGGTCCGCGTCGTCTCGTTCGTAGTGACCCGCTTGAGCGGGTCTCGCGGCGGCGAATCTTCACCCGACCGGCTGAAGCCGGTCACTACGAGCCGATCCCGTCAGTCGCGCATCAGGATGCGCTCGGCGAACATGTTGCTCGGCAGCTTGACGCCCTTCTGCTCGAGCCGGTTGATGAACGACGGGCGCACGCCGGTCGCCTCGAACTGCCCGTACGCGCGGCCGTTCTGGTCGATGCCGAGCTGCTTGTACCGGAACACTTCCTGCATGATGATGATGTCCTGCTCCATGTTCATCACCTCCGTAATGTGGGTGATCTTTCTCGGACCGCCCTGGAGCCGGTTCGCCTGGATGACGAGGTCGATCGCGGAGCTGATCTGCTGCCGCATCGCCTTGATCGGCAACTCGAAGCCGCCCATCATGATCATCGTCTCGAGCCGCGTGAGCGCCTCGCGGGGCGTGTTCGCGTGCAGCGTCGCGAGCGAGCCGCCGTGGCCGGTGTTCATGGCCTGGAGCATGTCCAGCGCCTCCGACCCGCGGACCTCGCCGATGATGATGCGCTCGGGCCGCATGCGCAGGGCGTTCCGCACGCAGTCGCGGGTGGTCACCGACCCCTTGCCCTCGATGTTCGGGGGCCGCGTCTCGAGCCGGACCACGTGGTCCTGTTGCAGTTGCAGTTCGGCCGCGTCCTCGATCGTCACCACCCGCTCGTCGGACGGGATGAAGCTCGACAGCGTGTTCAGGAGCGTCGTCTTGCCGCACCCCGTACCGCCGCTGATGAGGACGTTGAGGCGGGCTTTGATGCACGCCTCCATCAGCATCGCCATTTCGGGCGTGAACGCCTTGTAGTTCAGAAGGTCCTCGAGCTTCAGCGGGTTCGCCCCGAACCGGCGGATGCTGAGGGTCGGCCCGTCCAGCGAGATCGGCGGGATCACCGCGTTCACGCGGGAGCCGTCGGGCAACCGGGCGTCCACCATCGGGCTGGTCTCGTCCACGCGCCGGCCGACCTTCGACACGATGCGGTCGATGATCTGCATCAGGTGGTCGTTGTCGCGGAACCGGACCTCGGTCTTCTCCAGCTTGCCGCGGCGCTCGACGTAGCACTTGTGCGGGCCGTTCACCAGGATGTCGCTGACCGTCGGGTCTTTGAGCAGGGCCTCGAGCGGGCCGAAGCCGAGCGTCTCGTCGAGAACTTCTTCGATCAGCTTCTCGCGCTCGATGCGGTTGAGGAGCGGGTTCTCGGTGTCGCACAGGTGCTCGATGACCCGGCGGATGTCGCGCCGCATGGCGTCGCTGGACAGGTCCTTGATGCGGGTGAAGTCCAGGCGCTCGACCAGCTTCGAGTGGATCTGGCGCTTGAGCTCCTCGAAGTTCTTGCTGCTGCCCCCGCCCGGCCCGCCGATGCTCGGGCTGGACAGGCGGGAGATGCTGCTCCCCGGCCCGTTGCTGTTGTGGTTCAGACTGTTGAGCTTCGAGATCCCTTGCTGGAGCCGGCTCATGGTACGTGATCCCTGGTGCGTCCGTCGTGGAAACTCCGGTCGCTTGCGCGCCCGGCTCGCCAAGAGTCAAGCGCTAGCGCTTGCCGAAGAAGCCCCACCCGCCCTTGCTGCCCTTGGCGTCGGCCGGGGTCGCGACCGGCTTCCCGTACAGCGCCTGGGCCAGCCCGTAGATGCTCTGCTGGACGCGGCTCTTGGGCGCGTACTTGACCAGCGGGTGCCCGGCCACGCGGGCACCGATCACCGACTTCGTGTCGTTGGGCACCTGCCAGAAGATCGGCTTGCCGATCACCTCTTCGGCCTTCTTCAGGCTGATCCCCTCTTCGACCGAGTCCGCGCCCTGGCGGTTGATGACCACCCGCACCTTGTCGGCCAGGTTCTCCTCGCCGCCCAGGCAGTGGATCAGCCGCACCACGTTCCGCAGGCTCGCCAGTTCCAGCTGCGCGACGAGCAGAATCGTGTCGGCCATCCGCAGGCCCATCAGGTCGGTGGGCAGGAGCGACTTGGACAGGTCCAGGACCAGGTGCGTGTAGCTGATCTTGAGCAGGTTGAGGATGCGCTCCACGTGCTGCTCGTGGACGATGCCGCCCTCGGCG
Organism: Frigoriglobus sp.; assembly: GCA_043741075.1. Taxonomy (GTDB): domain Bacteria; phylum Planctomycetota; class Planctomycetia; order Gemmatales; family Gemmataceae; genus Gemmata. The sequence continues at coordinate 2,801 of JAYUBA010000467.1, read as the reverse complement.
ATCTCCAGCGGGTGCCGCAGGATGGACAGCCCACTCGGCTCGTGCTTGGCCATCGCGCGGCGCAGGAAGTTCATGTCCAGGCGCTCGATGTTCCGCGCCAGGTCGGCGATCGAGATGTTCTCGAACCCGTTCACCTCGAGGGCGATGTCGGCGTCGCCGAGGGCCAGGTCGAGGTCGATCAGGGCGGCGGCGTTGGTCGGGTCGGCGGCCAGGGTGGCGGCCAGGTTCACGGCCAGCGTGGTGGTGCCGACCCCGCCGCGGGAGCCGAGCACCGCGATCATGGACGACGCGCCGGTCTGGCGGGCGGACGTGTTGCCCCCGACCTGGACCTCGCCGCCGCTCTCGCCCAGCGCCCGCCGCAGGGCCGACAGCATGTCCTCCAGCCCCACCGGGTGCGTCAGGAAGTACTTGGCGCCCCGCTGGAGCGACTGGAGCAGCGCCTGGTGATCGTTGCTGATGGTCAGGATCGGGAGCTTCGGGTGTTCGACCGAGAGCTGGCCGATCATCTGGAGCGCCTTCTCCTTGTTCGCGTCGAGGGTGACGATCACGAGGTCCGGCATGGACGCCTGGATCACTTCGGCGAAGTACTCGTAGCGGGCGCACTCGGCTTCCAGCCACACGAAGTCCACGCCCAGCAACAGCGTGCGGAGCGACTCGCGGGTCGATTCGGTCGGGTCTACGATCGCGACGCGTTGCATGTCTACCACCGAGTCAGGTTGTGCCGCGTGTGGGTCGGTCGCATCGGGTTCGCGCCTCGAACCCCAGGGGTTTCCCTGGGGTCCGGCGCGGTCGTCACGTCACGCCACCGGTCAGCCCGGCGGCACCGGTGCCCCGCTCACGGGCGGCAGCGGGGGCAGGCCTACGGGGGCCGGGTCGGAACCCGCCGCGGCCGGCGAGCCGGGCAGGGCGGGGAGCGTCGCGGGCGGCCCGCCCGCGGGGGGCATCGGGGCCGCCATCGCCCCGCCCGGCGGGATGGCCGGGATCGCCGGGGCCAGCGTCGCCGGGCCGCCGATCAGGTTGGGCAGTGGGCCGTAGCCGGGGGCCGCCGGCAGGCAGGTGCCGTTCGGCCCGGTGCAGACGTTGCCCGCACACGGGTACCGGCCGACGGTCGGGTCGCACTTGTACGGGGCGTTGTAACACTTCCCGTTCCAAACCTTCCGCTGGCCGCGGGGCGCTTCCAGGACGTTTTCCAAGAATAGTTCATAATCGTCGGGCGTGCGGGTTTCTTGTCCCGGAAGTCGCTTGGGGGCCTGGCACGGGTCCATCGGCGCGACCAGCCGCGGGGTCACCAGGATCACCAGTTCGCTCTCCCGCGTCTGGTAGGTGAGCGAGCTGAACCCGACCCCGACGAACGGCAGGTCGCCGAGGACCGGCACCTTCGTCGCGGACGCCTGGATGCTGGTCTGGATCAGCCCGCCGATGGCGAACGTCTGGCCCGATTCCAGCAGCACGGTGGACCGCACGCTCTGCTCCGTGAAGCCGGGGCTGGTGGCCCCGTTCACGGTGATGCCGAGGCCCTGGCTCACGGCCGTCACCCGCGGGTTGATGTCCAGCCAGATCAGCCCGTTGCCGTACACGATGGGCACCACCTCGAGTTCGGTCCCGAACGGCACCAGTTGCACGCCGGGGCCGGTGATGCCGGACGTGCCGCTGAGGATCGCCTGCTGGCCGCCGGCCCGGAAGAACGCCGGGCGCCCGGTCTGGGTGACCACCCGCGGCTCGGCCAGGAACTTCGCCACCCCTTCGGTCCGCAGCGCCTGGAGGGCACCGAAGAACCGGTTCGGCAGGATCGCCAGTTGCAGGTTGGCGCTGCCGCTGAACGTCGGGGCGCCGGCGGCGGCCGTCTGGACGCCGAGCAGGCCGCTGACGATGCTGGAGAACGAGGTGCCGTTGCCGGCACCGGGCAGGGCGAAGTCGAACCCGCGGGTCCGCAACTGGTTCCGGTCCACCGACGCGATCACCACGTCGATCTGCACCTGCTGGACGCCGCCCACCTGGATGGCGTTGATGACGTTGCTCGCGGTCCCGCCGACCGCGCTGTTCGCGAGCCGGCCGATGATGTCCGCGTCCTGCGGGCTGGTCACGTACCCGCTCAGGATGATGACGCTGCCGATGCCCGGCTGCACATCCACGTTGGCCGTCGGCACCGTCCGCTTGATCACGTTGCGGAGGAGGGCCAGGTCGGCCTGAACCACCACCTCGAACTTGACCGGCGGCCGGTCCTTCATGTTGAACGTCAGTTGGCTGATGCCGCCGGCCTTGCCGATCAGGATCAGCTTCCTCGGGTCGGTCGGGTCGAGCCGGTAGCCGAGGACGTTCTCGTTACTGATGAGGATGTCGGTCGGCTGGTCGGGCAGCTTCGGGTCGAAGGCCGCGGCCCCGCCGAGCGGGACGATCAGCGCGCCGGTCTTATCGACCACGACCGGCGGCGCGTTCTTCGGGTCGGGCGGCTGGGCACGACCGTTGGTCATCACCAGCAGACCCAGGGTCAGAATCGTGGCCCACGGCAGGAACCGTCGGGCGGTACGCGTCTGGTGCATCCGTTCACCTCTCCTCGCTAAAGGGCGGGTCGGCCCGCCCGACTGCTCGGTAATCCCCGCCGGCCGGCGGGGGCCGGAACCGACCGGGGGTAACTAGTGGCGGGCATCCGAACCCGCCGGGGCGTCCGCCGGGGCCGTCGGGGTGAGCCGGCGGCACCGTCGGGGTTCGTTCCGGCCGAGGACTCGCCTCCGCGACCGGAACGGGTTGCTCTCACTCACGGTCCGGTCGGCGCCGCCTTCATTGTGGTGCGGGCCTCTGGC
>JAYUBA010000466.1:0-1974 GCA_043741075.1 Frigoriglobus sp. | reverse complement strand
CGTCGGGGCCGGACCACCGCGGACAGACCGTGACCCCCCGCCCGCCGTAGTACCCGAACACCCGGCACCGCGGGTTGTTGCACCGCTGCCGCATCGCCACCCAGATCGCGTACTCCTTCGGGTACCGGTGGCGGAGTGCCGCCCCCGTCTTCCCGCGCGTCCTGCCGTCACGTGTCGGCGCCATCGCTTCACCCTCCGTGGCTGGAATCCCGCGGCCCTCGTCCATGGGCCACCCCGGCCAGCTTAAACCATTCGCTACTCGCGCGCAAGTTTCGGCCCTCGGTCGGACGCGGGGCGATCGCCGCACCGCCCGGTTCCGGTTGCGGGAGCGGCCCCGGCGGGCCGACATGCGGCCCACCGCCGCAGCGCCTGCAGCGGGGTGAACCCGGCGGCGTGCAGGGCGACGAGCACCGCCGGCGGCTTGGGGAACACGCGCCGCCGGTCGGCGAACTCGGCCCGCGCCCACAGGCGGTCCGCCTCCGCCACCCACTCGTCGGGCGACAGGTACACCGCCTCCACCTGCACCCGGCCCAGCTCGACCCGGTCCCCACATTTGAGGTGGCGCGCCACGACCGGCTCGCTGGCCAGCTCGCCGACGAGGCGGTCCCCGTCGATGCCGGTGACCTCGACCCACATGTGCTCGGCCGTCCCGCCGGCCGCCGCGAACGTCATCTTGACCGCCCGCCCGACGAACCAGTCGAGGGGGCGGTCGTCGTACTCCCCCTCCGGCCGGCTCACGTCCACATGAACCAGTTGCACGTTGCCCATTGCGCCGCTCATCTCATACTCCTTGCCGGGTCCGAGGCGGCCGCGAGTTCCTCCCGTTGCCACCGCCAGCAACCCGACCCGGATTATCCGAGCGTGTGCGTCGGAGCGCAAGCCCCATTCCGTCTCGAGTTGAATTCCCCCCTATTCAACTCGGGGCACCGGTGGCGCGGCACACCCTCGTGTCCCTCGGAACGCGCCGCAACGCGGGATGAAAACCGGTCTTGCGAACACCCGCCGCCAGCAGCGGCCGAGACCGGAAGCCTGCCGCTTCGCCACCACACGTGAGCAAGATAAGCCGATCTGGCATCCGCATGGACTGGCTCGGCGGCGAGCGGCGGAGAACCTTCGCGGAAGGGTCGCTCGGCCGCGCCGGTGGGTGACGGTGGCGCGGTGGTCCGCGCACGTCTTCTCGGCCGCGAGCGCGTCGGCACGCAGCGCCGCCAGCTCGGCCGTCTGCGTGTTCATCGACCCCTCCGGGTCGGTGCCGGACCCGGAGGCGGAACTGGGGCGACCTGCCGTGCCTGCTCCACGACCACAGGAACGGCCGCTCCCGTTACCCCCTTATCCAGGCAACGGCTCGTCACCGGTTCGCCGGGCGGCGGTGGCCCATCGAGCCCCGAAACGGCCCTTTCGTTTCTAAGGCGCCTGGCTGCGCGCAGGATCGCTTCGGGGTGGTCGGCGCCGACTACCCCTGCCGGCCAGTGCCGGGCGCCACCAGCGCGCTGCCAGCGCCCTTAAACGGGCCGCCTGCGGGATCGCGGACGCGCCGGCTGACTCGCGCCGCGTTTGACCGGGGACACACGTCGTCACCGGCGGCCCGCGGCGGGTCATCACGAGCACCCGCCACCACACCGCCGTGGCTACCCATGGGACCGAGGTCGGGAGGCGGCGGGTACTCGTGACCCGTGAAGACGGGCGTCCGTCCGGCGATCCCACGGTGGCATGCACTTGCCGAGCGGTCGGGGTGAGTCACGGGAGGTGAAAAGAGAACGGACTCGCCACGTCGGAAGGTTCAGGCGGGTGACGGGGCCTCGGCACCCGGGTGTGAGCGACTCACAGATCGAGTGGGTTGCGCGCGGGTCACGGGTCTGCGAGAATGAGTGGGTCGTCGGGGGCCGGCTCAGTGACATCCCGGGCTCACGTCCTCATGTCCGTGAAACCCGGTCCCGTCCGACGGATCGCCGCGGGGATGTGCGCAGCACATCG
>JAYUBA010000465.1:0-6678 GCA_043741075.1 Frigoriglobus sp. | reverse complement strand
CGGCTACGGCCACCTGCTCATCCACTGGCACGACATGGTCGCAGCGGCGGTCGATCTCCGCTCGCGGGGGGTGACGCCGGCACTCCCGGTCACAACTTGACCGCCGCGTGGGGCTGGCAGACTTTGGCAGAGACGGCGCTAAAAACCGCTGGCGCCAGGCAATAGTGTTCGGCACGGGATTTGCGCCGGAGTTGTGTGGTGGGCTGGCGCTGGGTCCGGCCCGCCGAATTGACACCCGATCCTCCGTGCCGTCATGCCCGGCCCCCGCAAACCCGCTCTTGTCGCGAAGTCCGTCGGCGGGCTGAAGTACTTCCGACGACTCCAGCCGCTCTTCGCCCGACTCCACGAGGTCGGCACCGACAACGACCACGCCGGCAACCGACAACTCCACTTCGATCACTACGCCGCCCTCATCCTCCTGTACTTCTTCAACCCCTGCCTCACCAGCCTCCGCGGCATCCAACAGGCCAGCGGTCTCGACAAGGGTTAGCGTTCGGTGAAGTGGCGTCTTGCGTGGTGAGTAAGCAAAGGCGTCATTCCACGGCCAACTTCGTTGACCGATGGCTGATTTTGATGGCACATTTTGGCCACTGTTCAGAAGGCTGAAGGGCAGGGCGAACGCATCAAAACCGCCCGTATTCCCGACTGTTTAGCTCATCGGCGGTGGGACCGGCCCTTCATATCCCCGACCGAAACAGTGCGGGTGCTCAGGAGGCAAGTGCTCGTCGCACAGATACTGACCGTTGACAACGGCCCCGCAACTGATCCGGGTCGGGGTCCATTCGGTCACGTTCTCCACGTCGTACACCCAGCGGTTGCAGACCGCACACCGCCCTACGGCGGGCTTGCCGTCGAGGGGCACAGAAGTCAAGGACTGCCACTCGACCGTGGTCCCCTCCCGGCCGGCGTACAGGGGGGCGATGGCGGCCGTGACCGCCTCGGTCAATTCGTCATCCGTCCTCCAGCCGCCTCGGGCGCTCGCCTCCTCGTCCTGCTCCACGAGTACGGACACGGTCAGCAGCGTAGAATTGGTTGCCATGCATGTCGGCCGGCGGGCCGCCGGCGGTTGGATGAGCCGGGCGGCACAGCCGGGGACGCCGATTGGCGACCGGGTGCCGGCCCGATAAGCCGGACGGGGTCACGGAGACCCGTCATGGCAAGGAAAGATGTATCGATCGCGCGGCACTTCGCCGACCTGCCCGACCCCCGGATCGACCGGACCAAGAAGCACTCGCTCGGCGACATCCTGGTGATCACCCTATGTGCGGTGATCTGCGGGTCAGACTCATGGGAGGAGGTGGAAGCGTTCGGGGAGGCCAAGTCGGACTGGCTCAAGCAGTTCTTGGCCCTGCCGAACGGTATCCCCAGCCACGACACCTTCTACCGGGTGTTCGCCCGGCTCGACCCGCAGGCATTCGGGCACTGCGTTGGAGCGTGGATGGCCGGGGTGTGCGAAGCGGCTGGGTTGCGGCACATTGCCATCGACGGCAAGGCGGCCCGGTCGGCGACGAGAGGCACGTTCAGCGGGTGCCTGCACCTGGTCAGTGCGTGGGCCGCCGAGAACCGGTTGATCCTCGGCCAGCAGGCCGTAGCGGACGGGTCGAACGAGATCGCCGCCATCCCCGAACTGCTCAAGGTGCTGGAGTTGAAAGGGGCGTTGGTGACCATCGATGCGGCCGGGTGCCAGAAGGAAATTGCCCGGCAGGTACGTGATCAGGGCGGGGACTACCTGCTCGCCGTGAAGGGGAACCAGCCGACGCTTCACGAGGCCGTATTCGCAGCGTTCGACCGGGCGTGCGACACCGAGTTCGTAGGGGTAAAGCACGACGGGCACGAGTCGGTCGAGGACGGGCACGGTCGGCACGAGGAGCGGTACGTCACCGTCATCTACGACCCCGAGGGGGTGCCGCCCGAGTGGCCGGACGTGGCGGCCGTGATCCTGGTCGGACGGGAGAGGGGGGTGAAGGGCAAGCGGACCGATGCCGCACACTACTACATCACCAGCCTGCGAGGCACGGCGGCCGAACTCGGGAGCCTGATCCGGCGGCACTGGTCGGTAGAGAACGAACTGCACTGGTGTCTGGACGTGGCGTTCCGGGAGGACGACAACAAGACGGCGGCGGGGCACGCCGGGGCCAATCTGGGTCTCGTTCGACGAGTGGCTGCTTCGCTCCTCAAACAAGACTCGGGGAAAGGGAGCATCAAGGCGAAGCGGCTTCGGGCTGGATGGGATGATGAATACTTGTCACAGGTTCTGCAAGGATTTACTGAGGATTAGGTGCGTTCGCCCTGGGCTGAAGGGTTACCCCCCCGTCCAATCGTTAAGTAGATGAGCGCGTCAGGGTCGAGTGGTCCACGCATCTCCAGTGAAACCATCTGAAACAGTGCGAGCCCGACCCGTACCGCCGCGCACGTCAGGAGAATGACGAAACAGATTCGCAGGCCGGAGCGAAATCGACTAGAGAGCACTGCGACAATCTAAGCATGTTTTCTCTGTGGAGCAAACTGGAGCAGTCGCTCTGGGTCTTGGTACATCGAGTGGCCGGCGGGCACCCTCACGCTTGCCGCATTTTCGGTGCGCAGGAATACTGGCTGCATGACGGTCATCTTCTCTCCCGAACATCATCAGTCCGGCATCGAAAACTCCTCAAAGCGCATCTGCGAAACTTGCGCACTTTGTTTGTTCATGAATCACGGAATATGCCTGCTCCAAGCGGAAAACTGTGTCCTCGACCTCGGTTCGAACGTCGTACAGCCCGGACCACCAAGCTGAACGATCCCCCTTTTGGGGGGTCTCCCGGAAGGGAGATCTGAGCTTCAGGATCAGCTTTTTACCCTCCACGAAACAGTTCGAGCTTACCGCCCCGAGGGCGATTTCCTTTTCGTGTCTCGATCCCCAAAGAATGGCTTCCTGTAACAGTTTTGCGAGTTCGAAGGCCCGCAGGACCAACTCTCGGCATCCCAGGCCCTGTTCGCGCGTCGCGTCCAGTCGGGACCGGAGCGCGTCCCGCTGGCTCTTGAGTGTTGAGAGTCGGAGGTCAACTGCGTCCGACACGCCGAGAGCGACCGCCTCCCGCCGACTCGCGAAGACATCCCCAATTTCACGTTGGACGGCCTCGTGCTCCGCGGCAAGAGCCTTGCGCCGGCTTGCCTCGTCCGCAGGCCGTTGTGGCTCTCCCTTGAACCCGGCACGCAATCGCTGCAGATCGGCGGGATCGAGGAACACGCCGGAGAGGAGTGGGGGCAGTTGCGCGAGCAGGCTTGGCTGGGAGACGCAGACACGGCAGGCCGTTTCCGGATTCTTGCATTCGTAGTACACATACTTCCCCTTCGCCCGGTACGAGCAAAGCCGCCGCCCGCACTCTGGGCACCGGAGGAGATGGCCGAACACGTACAGGTCCTGGACCGTGACATCCTTGGGCCGTGCCGTCTCTTTCCTTCGCCCGTCCAGCGCATCCTGGGCACGATCCCAGAGTTCTTCGTCAATCGTGGCCTCATGGACCCCGCGGGCGAGTGAACCGGCGAACCGGATGTACCCCTTGTAGATCGGATCACGGAGGATTCCGTGCATGGTGGACTTCTGCATCCGCCGCCCTGAGCGGTTCCGCAGGCCCGTGGCGAACGCCTCGTCCGCGAGATCTTTGATCGAGTATGCCCCCGTTGCGGCCAACTCGAACAGCCGGCGGATCCGATCGGCCGTGTTCGGGACCAATGCCAGCACGCGAGTCCCGTCGGGCTGGTATTGAACCTCATACCCCAGCCGCACCGGCCCCATGTGGCGACCCTCGGCGGCCCGCATCCGCATGGCCTGCAAGATCCGTTCCCCCTTGTCGCGGCTGTCCTTCCAGCTCATCGCCCCTTCGAGCGTGAGCATGAAGATGTCGTTGGAATCGCGACCCGTGTACCGCTTCCCCCCGGTGGTATCCAGGCAGCCGATCTGCCCGTCCACGAGCCGCTGGACGAATGACCCGGAATCGGCGTGGTTGCGGCTGAGACGGTTGGGATGCACCACGATAACGCCCCGGAGTTGCCCGGCGTCCGCCATGCGGAGGACCTGATCGAACACCGGCCTGCCGGGGTGGTAGGCGCTCCTGGCTTCTTCCTGGAGCACGAGTGGGCATTCGGCCCGCTCGGGGAGCGGCAGGCGGTCGTAGTATTCCCGGATGAGGGTGGCCTGATCCTGAAGGGTGAAGACTTGCTTGTCCTCGCTGTCGGTGGACTTACGGCAGTAACCGAGCCAGAACCGCTTTGCGGCACGTTGGGGCTTCTTCTTGCGGGGCATGGTGGGAAGGGGAATCGTCGGAACGGTTCGTCAGTTTTGCTCTAACCGTAGCGCAAAACACTGGCTGGCGTACAGGTTCGATGGCATGGTGCGCGTGAGGAACTGGCCGATCGATTCGGCCCCGGTGGCGGGAAGGGAAGAACGCGGTAACGCCCGGACAAGATCGTCCGGTACGAGAACCCTGTAGCACCGGACGGCGTCCGCGACCGGGCGGAGCGGAAGTTCCGGCCACTCCCGGTACACGGCCGGGAGCAGGAGTTCCAGTACCATCTGTTTGGCCCTTGTTATCGGTATCGCCTCGACCAGAACGGGGCGTCCGACCCAGCTGATCCCCCGGCGAACGACAGCCTCCGGACCCGACACCATAACGCCGGTCCAAGACCGGTTTTCCAGAGCCTCCAACCGGGGTCGATCCGAAGTCCAGAAGTGCGATTCCTTCCACCCGGGCAAACCGTCGATGACCTCACGCAGGTGGGCGATCGTGGCTCGCTTGCAGGGAATGGCCCAGGAGAGGCGGAGATTGCCGCCCGTGTCGGTGACCGTCGCCACGGATTCTTCCTGGAGGCACTCGCGGCAATCCCGCTCGATGTCATCGATGTACCCGCCAAGTGCCGTCGCCAGCGACGCGACCGGGTCGGCCATGTGATCGCGATCCTCTCCGTCTGCTGCGAGCGTGCCCTCGTTCCTGCTCATACGCGGGTTTGTTCAGGATGGGAAGCCTCGGTTCCGAATCGTGCCGCTGTGAGTCTGTTCGGCCGTGCATCCACCACCGCGCCGCCAGTGCCTTCCTGGCCGCGCCGCCGCTCACGCTCGCGTCTCGCGATGCTCTCGAACACGGCGCGGATTTCCCGTTCGGGAAGCGGGACCGCGTTGTGCCGGTTCCACTCCAGGAGGCCGCCCCAGCCGGCGATCTCCCACAATTCCTCGGGCACGCCCCGTAGCAGACCGTTGACAAACGGCTCCTTTCGTCGCGCTCATCGATCTGCGAAGTTTCTCGAAGCCGGTGCGGGTTCCCTTGCCCCTCGGCCGGACCACCGGCGCACCCAGCCGACCAGAACGTCCCACAGCCACAAGATGAGCGCGAAACCGATCCCGCCAGCCCCCTGGAGCACACGCGGCTTGCCCACACCGAACAAGGACCGCATCACCACACCCAAGTTGAACGCCGCCACCTGGATCTGATACCGCTTCGACACGTTCTTCCGACCCCGCAGCCAGGTCCGCCGGCCACCGCCCGTCTCGCACACGTGCGCGAAACTGCGCTCCACCAACTCGCTCCGCTTCTTCTGTAACCGCTTGCCCCGCGCGCCCTTCACCCGACGGCGGTTCGCCGCCGTCGCCACGCGCCACGACTCCGGCTTGTCGGCCCACGTCCGCTTCTTCCGCTTCGGCTCCGGGATGTACGTCCGCACGCCCCACGCCGCGCACTCGGCCAGCACCTCGGCCTTGTGATACCCCTTGTCCGCCACTGCCTCCTCGACGTCGATCTCCAACCCCGCCCGCACCAGGTTCACCTGGGTTCGGATCAGGCTGTCCACCAGCGTCGCCGCGTCGCCCTGGTCCGCCGGATGGACCGCCGCCGCCAGCACCAACCCGGAGTCCAGATCGACCGCGTGCTCGGCCTTGTACGCCAGGTGCGTCCGCCCGTCCTTCATCTTGGCGATCCGGCTGCCCGGGTCCGTCGCCGACTCCCACTCCTTGTTGGACCCCTTCTTCCGTCGCTTCCGGTCGAACCGCCGCAACTCCTCGTCCGTCGGGTTCTCGATTCCCGCTTCCGTCGCCAGCCGCTTCAGGTACGCCTTGTAGTCCTCGCCGGTGTCCTTGCGGACGATTGCCCGCATCGCGGCGTTGGCCTCCAGAGTCGTCGAATCCACACCCACCGTCTTGCCCCGCAAGACATTCTTCTCGCGGGCCAGTTTCAGGACGCGGGCGAACACCCGCTCGTGGACCACTTCCGGTAACCGCTGGCGGATCTTGGTCAGGCTCGAATGATCGGGGGACGCCTCGTTGAAAGGAACGGCGAGGAACGCCCGCAGCGAGAAGCTGTCGGCACACCGCCAGGCGATGCCGCGCTGCGAGTCGATCCCCTCGAAGTAGCCGACGAAGAGCATCCGGAAGTACGTCCCCGGCGGCAGCGACGGGCGGCCCACCTCGTCCGCGTAGTGGGGCCGGCACAGGTCCTCGACGAACGGGTCGAAGTCGGCTTCCGCCAAGAGTTCGTTGAGTCGGTCGTAGAACGCGTGGCCGGGCGATTGGGGCAAGTCGGCCGAGGTGAGGAACAGTTCGCCCTGCTGAGATGTTCGACGACGACCCAATGCCATGACTGCGACCCTTGCGAGTGGATACCCCTTCGACGCGCAGCGGCACCAAATAGTTGCGCCTTTTTCAACGGGCTG
>JAYUBA010000464.1:0-1977 GCA_043741075.1 Frigoriglobus sp. | reverse complement strand
CCCGTCGGCGAAGCGCCGCCACCCTCTCCCGCAAGGGGAGAGGGACAGGCTTCTTCCTCCCCCTTCCCTTCAGGGAGGGGGGCCGGGGGGGTAGGTTTCTTCGCAGGAGTTCGCCATGCCCCGCCCCGTCCTCTACGTCCTCTTCCCGGTCCTGGTGCTCGCCGCCGCGGCCGGCGGCTACTTCGCCCTCCGCCCCGCGCCGCCCACCCCCACGCCGGAGCAGCAGCCCGGCCCCGCGCCCGGACAGCCGCACGCGCCGCCGGTCTCCGGCGCGAGCGGGCAGCCCAAGCTCGTCGTGCTGATCGTGTTCGACCAGATGCGCGGCGACTACATGACCCGCTGGGCCGAACTCTACGGGCCGGACGGCTTCGAGCGCATCAAGCGGGACGGCATCTGGTTCAGCGAGTGCCACGTCCCCTACGCCTGCACCTCCACCGGGCCGGGGCACGCGTCGCTCGCCACCGGCGCGGCGCCCAAAGATCACGGCATCATCGAGAACGTGTGGTACGACCGCAAGTCGGCGGCCCCGATGTACTGCTGCCAGCCGACGCGCCCGTACGACCTCGTCCCGCCGCTCCAGTCCACCACGAAGGAGCCGAGCCGCGGATCGGCTATTGGCTACTCGCCGGAGCGCCTCCTCGCCCAGACCGTCGGCGACGCGCTTCAGGAGGCGACCAAGGGCAAGGGCCGCGTGTTTACGCTCTCGATCAAGGACCGCACCGCGGTGCTGATGGGCGGGCAGAAGCCGACCGGCGCGTACTGCTTCGACACCCGCGACGGGAAGTTCCACACCGGCGCGTTCTACGGCCGCGACGCGGCGCACCCGTGGGTCACCGAGTTCAACAACTCGAAGCGCGCGGACTCGTGGTTCGAGACGAAGTGGGAGCGGCTGAAGCCCGACCTCGACTACGCGAAGTTCAGCGGCCCGGACGACGCGCCGGGCGAGGCGCCTGGGTTCAACGGTCAGGGCAACACCTTCCCGCACTCGCTCAAGGGGAAGCTCGCGGCCCCGGCCCCGAAGTATTACGAGGCGCTGGAGGGGTCGCCGTTCGGGAACGAGATGCTCGCCGCGCTCGCCAAGAAGGCGGTCGCGGCGGAGAAGCTCGGCCGGGGCGACGCGCCCGACCTGCTGTGCGTCAGCTTCTCGTCGAACGACCTGCTCGGCCACCGGTGGGGGCCGGACTCGCAGGAAATGATGGACGCGACGCTGCGCGCGGACCGGCTCGTCGGCGAGTTCCTGACGTTCCTCGACGCGGAAGTCGGCGCGGGGAAGTACGCGCTGGTGCTCGCGGCCGACCACGGCGTCTGCCCGCTGCCGGAGTTGCCTTCGACGAAGGCGAAGTACCCGGCCGCGGCCCGCAAGACGGTGACCGAACTCGCGACCGGCCTCGAAGCGGCGCTCACCGCGGTGTACGGGACGGAGGGCGCCGCCCCGACCCGGTGGCTCGAGGTGTTCGACGACGACGTGTGGCCGTGGGTGTACCTGAAGTACGAGGCGATCGAGGCGCGGAAGCTGAAGGTCGAGGACGTGGCCGCGGTCGCGCGCGACTGGCTCGCCGGGCGCGGGCACGTCGAGACCGCGTTCACTCGAAAGGACTTAGAGGGACCGGCCCCGTCGCCGGACAAGCCGTTCCGCTCGGCCGCGGTGCTGGCGTACCGCCCGGACCGGTGCGGCGACGTGATCGTGATCCCGAAGGCCGGCGTGCTGGTGACGAAGTACACCGGCGGCACGAGTCACAGCAGCCCGCACCCGTACGACGCGCACGTCCCGTTCCTGGTGTACGGGGCGGGCGTGCCGGCGCTGGGCCAGCGGCCGGAGAAGGTGTCGTCGCTGTCGGTCGCGCCGACGCTGGCGTGGGCGCTGGGCATTCCCGCGCCGAAGCACGCGGCCGTGCTCCCGCCCGAAGCGCTCCCGGTGAAGAAGTAGAAAGAAGTGCCTCACCTGCTGTGTCTTTGACCTCCCCCTCCAGGGGGGAG
>JAYUBA010000463.1:0-1982 GCA_043741075.1 Frigoriglobus sp. | reverse complement strand
GGTGGCGCCGCCGCGCCGCGGGGGGGGGGCGCGCGACTCAGTGGGGCCAGCGTTTCACCCCTCACCCGGTCTTCAGACTCGCCACCCTCTCCCGCAAGGGGAGAGGGCCAAGACAAAGCCGCGCGACGCGCCCGGAGGTTCCCATGCCCAGCACCGCGTTCCTCGCCCCGCTCGCGAACACGCGCCTCGTCCGCCGCGCGGCCGACGCGGTGCTGCTCCGCTACGCCCACCACCGCACCGTCTCGCTCGACCAGATGGACGCCGGGGCCGTCCAACACCGCACGCTGATGCGGCTCGTGCGCACGGCGCGGCGCACGCGGTTCGGCCGCGACCACGACTTCTCCCGCATCGCGTCCGTCGCGGACTACCAGGCGCGCGTCCGCGTCCGCGACTACGAGTGGTTCTGGAACACCTATTGGAAGGACGCGTACCCGCGGCTCGACGACATCACCTGGCCGGGGAAGATTCCGTACTACGCGCTCTCCAGCGGCACGACGAGCGGCGCGACCAAGTACATCCCGGTGTCGTGGGACATGGTGCGGTCGAACAAGAAGGCCGGGTTCACCACGACCGCGCTGTTCCGGCACGCCAACCCGGCCGCGAAGCTGTTCACCGGCAAGTTCTTCTTCCTCGGCGGCAGCACCGACCTGCGGACGCAGGCCGACGGCAGCCTCGCGGGCGACCTGAGCGGGATCGCGGCGAAGGAGCTGTTCGAGTTCCTGCGCCCGTACACGTTCCCGCCGGGCGACCTCACGCTCATCACCGACTGGGAAGAGAAGGTGCGGCGGTTCGCCCAACTGAGTGCGAACGAGCCGATCACCGCGCTCAGCGGTATCCCGGCGTGGATGTACGTGCTGTTCGCGCGGCTGAAGGAAGCCACCGGGAAGGCGACGGTGGCGGAGGCGTGGCCGGACCTGCGGCTGATCGTCCACGGCGGCACCAAGTTCGACCCGTACCGCGACCTGTTCAAGAAGGAGATCGGCAGCGACCTCGTGAAGTTCTGCGAAGTGTACCCGTGCTCGGAAGGGTTCATCGCGACCGAAGACCCGCGGTACAACCTGCTCCGCATCGTGCCCGACCACGACATCTTCTTCGAGTTCGTCCCAGTCGATGAGTTGGACAAAGAGAACCCGACACGTCACACGCTCGCGAATGTGGAAGTCGGGGTTCAGTACGCGGTGATCCTCACGTCGTGCGCCGGCGTGTGGTCGTATCTGGTGGGCGACACGGTCGCGTTCGAGAAGCGGAACCCGCCGCTGATCCGCTTCACCGGGCGCACCAAGTACTTCCTCTCCGCGTTCGGCGAACACCTCATCAGCGAGGAAGTCGAGAAGGCGGTGGCGCACGCGTGCGAGGTGTGCGGCGTCCACCAACTGAACTTCCACGTCGGGCCGGTGTTCCCGACGCAGCCGGGCAAGCCGGGGCACCACCTGTACCTGATCGAGTTCGCGGACGGGTCTCCGGACGCGGCCCGCTTCGCGAACGAGATCGACGCGGAGTTGACGCGCATCAACGAGGACTACGGCCCGCACCGCGTCGGCGACCTCGCGATGTTGGTGCCGGAGGTGCGCGTCGTCAAGCGCGGCGGGTTCGACGAGTGGATGAAGGCCCGCGGCAAGTACGGAGGGCAGAACAAGGTGCCGCGCATGGACAACAGCGGCACCATGACGAAGGACATGGCGGCGTGGTTCGCGGGCAACGGGTGGGCGTAGGCGAAGAACCCACCCCCGGCCCCTCCCTGCAGGGAGGGGCAAGACATCTGCTTGCCGCTCGCGGCTTCGCGGGATGCGCGCGGTTGCCCGCGAAGTCGCGAGCGGCTTCTTGCTCCCCCTCCCTGCAGGGAGGGGGCTGGGGGGGTAGGTCTTGCACACACCGTTCGTCGGGCTTGGTCCGGCCGTCCTCACGCCGTTCGACGCGGCCGGCGAACTGAACCTCGCGGCGGTCGAACCACACGCAAACCTGCTCGCCGCCGACGGCGCGGC
>JAYUBA010000462.1:0-1983 GCA_043741075.1 Frigoriglobus sp. | reverse complement strand
AGAAGACCGTGGCGGGCTGGGACGCGATCGACACCATCGAGAGGGCGACGGCCCGCGAGCGCAGCGACCTGCTCGCCGACCTCGCGTCCGGGACGGTGCCGGAAACCGACCTCCCGGCCGCGGACCTGCTCGCCAACGCGGAGACGATGCTCGACGGCAGGCCGTTCTTCACCGCCGCGAAGCCCGGCCAGTTCTGGATGTCCGTCCCGACCGGCGCGAAGAAGGCGACCGCGACCCGCGTCTTCGTCCCGCGCGGATTGGATGAGAAGAAGCCGGTGCCGGTGGTGGTGGCGCTGCACGGCGCGGGCGGGTCGGAGAACCTGTTCTTCGAGGGCTACGGGGCCGGGCACATCGTGACCGAGTGCCGGACGCGCGGCTGGCTGCTCGTCGCGCCGCGGAGCGGGCTGTCCTTCGGCACGCCCCCGCCGGTGCCCGCGCTGCTCGAAGAACTCGCGAAGCGCTACCCGCTCGACCCGAAGCGCGTGTTCGTGGTCGGGCACTCGATGGGCGCGATGCAGACCATCGAACTCGTTCAGAAGTATCCGGGGGCGGTGGCCGCGGCGGCGGCGCTGGGCGGCGGCGGGACCGTGCGCGACGCGAAGGCGCTGGCCGACCTCCCGCTGTTCGTCGGGGTCGGGGAGAAGGACGGGATCGCGCTCGCCGGTGCCCGCGGGCTGAACAAGGCGCTGGCCGCGGGCGGCGCGAAGAAGCTCGTTTATAAGGAGTACGCGAACGTCGAACACATGGTGATCGTCCGCGCGGCGCTTCCGGACGCGTTCGACCTGTTCGACCGCACCGCGGCCGAGAAATGACCAATGGCCCACCAACGACGAAGGACGGCGGCGTGATTTCGACGAAGCACCGCGCGGGGAGCGGGCCGGAGGAAATCAACCCCGTCGCTGACGCTCCGGGTTCGCCTACAATGCCCCGATGGAACCCCTCGCGCGGCTGCGCTGGCCGGTGGCGCTGTCGATCGCCGCGGCGCTCGTCACCATCGGCATGAAGAGTACCGCGTACGCGCTCACCGGCTCGGTCGGGCTGCTCACCGACGCGCTCGAGTCGGTCGTGAACCTGCTCGCGGCCGTCACCGCGTACTTCGCCCTGTGGTACGCGTCGCGGCCGGCCGACCCGTCGCACACCTACGGTCACGAGAAGATCGAGTTCCTCTCCAGCGGCCTCGAGGGCGTGCTGATCGTGGCCGCCGGTCTCGGTGCCGCCGCGTACGGCATCCGCCGGCTGTTCCTCCCCGAAGCGCTCGACGCGCTCGCGCTCGGCAGCGGACTGGCGCTGGCCGCGTCGGTGGTCAACTTCGCCGTCGCGCGGGTGCTGCTGCACCACGGCCGCGCTCACAAGTCCATCGTAATGGAAGCCGACGGCCAGCACCTGATGGCCGACGTGTGGACCTCCGCCGGCGTGCTGGTCGGGCTGGCGCTGGTCCACTTCACCGGCCTCACGTTCTTCGACTCGTTACTCGCGATCATGATGGGATTGCACATCACGTGGACCGGGTTGGGGCTGATCCGCCGGTCGCTCGACGGGCTGATGGACCACGCGATTCCGGCCGAAGAGCGGGACCGCATCCGCGAGGTGATCCGCGCGAACCTGCCCGAAGGGGCGACGTTCCACCTGCTCCGCACCCGCATGTCCGGCGCGCGGCGGTTCGTCGAGTTTCACCTGCTGGTGGACGGCGACCTGTCCGTGCGCGGGGCGCACCACCTGGCGAACAAACTGGAAGAGGCGCTGGTGACCGCGCTGCCGGAGGTGGCGGTGACGATCCATGTGGAACCGGTGGACGAGCAGGAGTCGTGGGAGCCGGACTACTTGCGGCGGCTGGGCGAAGACCCGGAGCCGCCGGTAAGAGAAGAACCTACCCCCCCGGCCCCCCTCCCTGAAGGGAAGGGGGAGTAAGCAGTCGCGGTCTTTCTTTTCTTGCCCTCTCCCGCAAGGGGAGAAGGCAAAACCGAGATCACGGCTGCGCGTACG
>JAYUBA010000461.1:0-6704 GCA_043741075.1 Frigoriglobus sp. | reverse complement strand
CTCCCTCGCCGCCCTCGGAGTCCTCGCCGTGACCGCCGTCGCCACACCCGCCGACTTCCCGCCGCCCGATAAGCTGCCGTCGGTCGCGGAGTTCCCCGACGTGCTGACGATGCGCGACGGCACCAAGGTCGCCACCAAGAAGGACTGGGAGGACAAGCGGCGGCCGGAGCTGAAGGCGCTGTTTGAACACTACATGTACGGCCGGTTCCCCGCGAAGCCGGAGAAGGTGAGCGCGAAGGTGCTGTTCGAGGACGCGAAGGCGCTCGACGGGAAGGGCACGCTGCGCGAGGTCGAGATCACCTTCGGGCCGCCGGAGTGGCCGAAGATTTACCTGCTGATCGCGACGCCCAACGGGAAGACGCCGGCCGCGTGCTTCGTCGGTCCGAACTTCCACGGCAACCACGCGCTGACGACACACGACAAGGTCCGCGTCCCGACTGTGTGGGTGCCGGGCAGCGGTCCGGGCGTGGCGAAGGGGACGAACACGGCGACCGCGGACGGCCGCGGCAAAGAGCCGGGTACGTGGCCGCTGCAACAGATCGTGGAAGCGGGCTACGCGGTCGCGACGTTCTACTGCGGCGACATCCAGCCCGACCGGCCGACCGTGCGCGAGGGGATGCGCGCGACGCTGCCGGACACCGACCGACCCACCCTCGGTAACGAGACCGCGACCGTCATGTGGTGGGCGTGGGGCTGTCACCGCGCGGTCGATTACCTCGTGACGGACACCCGCATCGACGCGAAGCGGCTCGCGGTGGTGGGCCACTCGCGGCTGGGGAAGACGGCGCTGCTCGCGGGCGCGTTCGACGAGCGGTTCGCGGTGGTGATCCCGCACCAGTCCGGGTGCGGCGGGGCCGGGCCGAGCCGGTCGAAGAACCCGAAGGCGGAGAGCGTGAAGCGCATCACGACCGCGTTCCCGCACTGGTTCTGCGGGAACTTCACCGCGTTCGGCGACGACACCACGAAGATTCCCTTCGACCAACACGCGCTGGTGGCGATCTGCGCGCCGCGGCCGGTGCTGTTCACCAACGCGGAGGACGACCAGTGGGCCAACCCGCCGGGCCAGTTCGACGTGCTGAGCGCCGCCGCGCCCGCGTACACGCTGTACGGCGACGAAAAGCCGGTCGCGGCGAAGGCACCGGCGGTCGGCACGCTGGCGGACGCGCGGCTGGGTTACTTCGTCCGCCCCGGCAAGCACAGCATGACCCCCGACGACTGGCAGGTGTACGTGCGGTTCGCCGACAAGTGGCTGAAGTGAGGTGTCGAGTGTTCAAAGCAGAGGAGCCACAGATGACGCGGAAGACGCAGATCAGACAGGATCGAATTCGTCCTTGTTCTGATCCGCGTTTTCCGCGTTATCTGTGGCTCCTCTTCTTCAGACACCAAACACCCATCAGGGGCTTACGCACCCCGCTCGACTTGTGCTAACTTGAAGATCGTCCGAGGCGCATCCGATGCTGCGGTTTCACCACAGTTAAAGGGGGTCGAAGATGCCAGTTCGCACCACATTTGAATGGCCCGATCCGGATGACGACGGCGAAGCGGGCCGTACGCAATCGTTCTCCGATTCGCCGCTCGTGGAGTTCACGGACCCGACAGGCGCGGCGCTGAATCACGGCGAGTCGGTCACGGAATCGTTGGATTCGCTCCTCGTCGAGTTCACGGACGACGACATCGAGTTCACGAACTTCGACCAAGACGAACCGACCTGAGTTCCGCCCCATGCTCTCCGACCGCGACGCGCTCTTCGCCGCCATCCGCGCCAACCCGGACGAGGACACCCCGCGCCTCATGTTCGCCGACTGGCTCGACGAGTACGGCGACGACGCGGCCCGCACCCGCGCCGAGTTCATCCGGTTACAGTGCGAGATCGCGCGGCTCGCCGCCGACGGCTCCGACAGCCACGCGGTGTACGAGTTCGTCCGCGACCGCGACTACGTCACCCGCCCGTCGGCCGACTGGACGCGGATCGACGACGGCATCCACCGCCGCGTCGCGCTCGCGATCCGCGCCGACGACCTGCTCAGGCGACACGACGTGGAGTGGCTGCCGAAGTTGCCGAAGAAGTACAAGGTAGAGTGGAGCACGGTCACCGACGAGAATGATCAGCGCGGGTTCCACTACGGGTTCCACCGCGGGTTCGCGCACCGCGTCACCCTGGGCGACCCGCGGAAGATGGTAGCGGCCCGGCTCCGCGCCGCCGCCCCGGCGGTCACGCTGGTGGCGTCCGACTTCACCGCCGCGTCCGCCGAGCGCCTCGCCGACGCGGGGTTGCTCGGCTGGTTCGCCGGGCTGGAGGTGCGCGACGACTGCGCCGCCGGCCTGCGCGAAGCCGGCCACCGCCCGGAAGCGGCGGGGGTGCGGGCGCTCGCGGTGCGGTTCGGCGACGTCGATGATGTCGCGTCGGCCGTCGCGGACTCGCCCCACTGGACCGGGCTGCGGACGCTCGACCTGTCGGGAACCGCGATCGGGCCGGGGGCGGCCGAGACGCTGTTCCGCGCAAATCACCTTCGCACGCTGAAGCGACTCCACGTTCACGGCACCGGCGACTGGACCGCGGACACGGTGCGTGCGTTCGGCTCCGGCGGCTTCACCGAACTCACCTCGCTCCGCCTCACGCACTGCGGGCTGGGCGACGACGCGGCCGAAGCCCTCGCCGCAAGCCCGCACCTCGCCAACCTGCGCACGCTCGACCTCGGGCACAACGACATCGGCGGGCGCGGGGTCACCGCGCTGCTCACTTCGCCGCACCTGGCGAACGTCGCGTTCCTGGGTCTGGATCACAACCCGTGCGCCGGGCTGGACGGCGCGCGGCTCGCGGCGGCCGAACCCGGCGGGCTGCGGATGCTCCACTGCCACGGGTGTCGGCTCCGCACCGCGGACGTGCGCGCGCTCGCCCGGTGCCCGCGGGTCCGCGCGCTCTGGTACCTGGACCTCGACGACAACAACTTCGGCACGCCCGCGGTGCGCGAACTGGTCCGCGGGCTGGGGGCGCGGTGCCCGTCGATCCTGTGGCTCACGCACAACCGCATCGACGACCGCGGCGCGGACCTGCTGGCGAAGTGGAAGGCCGCGACCGCGCTCCGCGTGCTGCACCTGCGGTACAACGCCGGGCTGACCGACGCCGGCGTCCGCGCGCTGCTCGCCAGCCGGCACCTCGGCAACCTGGACGGCCTGGGCGTGTCCGCGGAGGGCGACGAACTGAACGCGGCCCTGCGCGCCCGGTTCCGGCACCACGATGTCCACTACGGCTGACGCGGCGCTGTAAATGCGTGAGCGTTTCTGTGTCTTTGACCTCCCCCCTTGAGGGGGAGGTCGGAACGCGCTTCGCGTTCCGGGTGGGGGGTGGGGGTGATACCACATCGCGTTGATTGGTTTCTGTAGCCGGCCTCTGTGAGGCCGGTGCTCCGGGGTCACAGACCCCGGCTACAGAAAGAGATCAACCCGATTCCGTATGAGTGAGCATTTCTGTGCCTTTGACCTCCCCCCTGGAGGGGGAGGTCGGAACGCGCTTCGCGTTCCGGGTGGGGGGTGAGATGTCACTCCCACCGTGTCGCTTCCCCCCACCCGCCGCTGCGCGGCGACCTCCCCCTCCAGGGGGGAGGTCAGAGCAGAAGCCGGGTCGCGGCAGCCGGCGAAATTCCGCTCCCGTTCCGATTCCGCGAGAACTTTCTTCGCGCCCGGTGCGTCAGAGTTTCGGGCGACTGCTCCCCGGTCCGCGATCCGCGGGCCGTGTCTCGCGTTCACATCCGCGCGTCGTCGTGAGCATTCGCTCAGTGGAGGATACCCATGTTCCGTTTCTCGGTGCGGGGTCGTCGGCTGTTTGCCGTCGGCGTCCCGGTGTTGCTCCTCGCGGTGCTCGTCGGGTGCGGCCGGCAGGAAGCGGAGGTTTCCGCCGACGTACCACGCCGCGGCGAAGGAGTACTTCGCGGCGCTCGACAAGCCGGCCGAGAAGAAGTGATGGGGCGAGTCGAAGGTCATCAAGTCGAAGACCGGTCTTCGACCTTACGACCTTCGACTTGATGACCTTGGACTCGAAGACTCAGTTATCGCCGAACTCGCCCTTGCGCTTGGCGAGGTGCGCCTGGAGCCGGGCGACGATGCTCGAGTGCATCTGGCTCACCCGCGACTCGCTCAGGTTCAGCGTCGCGCCGATCTCCTTCATCGTCATCTCCTCGTAGTAGTAGAGGATGACGATGAGCCGCTCGTTGCGGTTCAGCCCGCGGGTCACGAGCTTCATCAGGTCGCGGTTCTGCAACCGGCCGGTCGGGTTCTCGGCCTTCTTGTCCTCGAGGATGTCGATCTCGCGGACGTCCTTGTAGCTGTCCGTCTCGTACCACTTCTTGTTCAGGCTGACCAGGTTGACGGCGGTCGCCTCGCCCATGTGCGAGTCGAGCTGGTTGAGCGGGATGCCGAGCTTCTCGGCCAGCTCCTCCGCCGTGGGCGGGCGGCCGAGTACCGCCTGGAGTTGCTTGCGGCTCGCCTCCATCTTGCTCGCCTTGCTGCGCACCAGCCGCGGCACCCAGTCCATCGTGCGGAGTTCGTCCAGCATGGCCCCGCGGATGCGCGGCACGCAGTACGTCTCGAACTTCACGCCCCGGCCGAGGTCGAACGCCTCGATCGCGTCCAACAGGCCGAACACCCCGGCGCTGATGAGGTCGTCGAGTTCGACGCCGTCGGGGAGGCGGGACCAGATGCGCTCGGCGTTGTACTTGACGAGCGACAGGTACCGTTCGACGAGCCGGTTGCGCAGCTCCGTCGTCGGCCGCTCGCGGTACTCACGCCAGACCGCGGGAATGTCTGCTGTTTCGATTTGGGTCACGATCGCAATCCTCCCTGATGAGCGGCACGTCGTCGGTCGCGCGACCCGTCCGCCGGCCCCGCCCGCGCCCGGTGAGGGGCGAAGGAGAATGGCCGGCGTCCCCTGTACGGGTCCACCGTCGAACGGCCGCGATCTTCTTCCGGTTCGCTCCGACCCAAGCCCGCACCGGCTTCCCCTGCCGGGCGCGTGCGTGGTGCCGAAGTTTCCCGGAACGCGGCCGTCGGACAGTCACGATTCCAACGGCTTGCCCGATCCCCCGAAGCGCCGGAGCGGGAACTCCGCCGCTTGCACGGTACTATCGTCCGCGGGTCGGTCGGCGGTGTAACCAAACCGCCGAATCCCGCGTCCGACGCCAACCCCGCGCCCCGCCCGATCGGCGGAACCGACGGAACCGACGGGCGCGGCGCGAGCCGGACCGTCCGCGTCGGAGGCGCATCGTGCGCGACCCGTTCCCCAACGGGCGGCGGCTACAGAGCGAGAGGTTGAGCGGGCGTCTGTATGCCGGGGCGCGCGGGCAATGGGAAGGGGAAGATTTACAATTCGCCGCGCGGTTCCGGGTCGCGCTCGCGGCGCGGGGCCGCCGCCGGTAAGATGTGCAAGACGGGTCGTAGCGAAGACCCCTCCCCAACCCCTCCCCCAAGGGGAGAGGGGCTAAGAACGGCCGGCGGTCCGGCTCCCCCTTCCTTCTTAGGGAAGGGGGTTGGGGGGTTAGGTTCTTCGCTCCACGGAGGAAGTCATGAGCCAAATGATGGGCTGGACGGTCGGGGCGGTGCTGGCGGTCGTCGGCGTCGGCGTGCCGGTGTGGTGGATGGCAAGCTCGCGCCCGGCCGGGCCGGAACCGGAGACGCCGCAGCTCCCCGCAATGGGCGCGCTCGACGACAAGAAGCCGCCGAAGACCGAGTTCGCCACCGGCGACGGCAAGGACGACAAGGTCGCCGAGGTCAAGTTCGACGCCGACCGCGCGCTCAAGTACCTCAAGCAACTGTGCGACATCGGCCCGCGGATCAGCGCCACCGAGGGCATGAAGAAGCAACAGGAACTGATCGAGGCGCACTTCAAGAAGCTCGGGGCCACGGTCACCCGGCAGGAGTTCAAGGCCCGGCAGAAGAGCCAGAAGAACGAGACCGACTTCGTGAACCTCGTGATCTCGTGGCACCCGGACAAGGCCCGGCGGGTGCTCCTCTGCGCGCACTACGACACCCGCCCGATCGCCGACCAGGAGGCCAACCGGGCCAACTGGAACAAGCCGTTCGTCAGCGCCAACGACGGCACCAGCGGGGTCGCGTTCCTGATGGAACTGGGCAACCACATGAAGGACCTGAAGTGCGAGTTCGGCGTGGACTTCGTCCTGTTCGACGGCGAGGAGTTCGTGTTCGAGACCGACCGCATGGGCGGTGGCGACCGGTACTTCATCGGCTCGGAGCACTTCGCCGACGACTACCTGAAGTCGAAGGCCACGCGCAAGCACCGGTACGACGCGGGCGTGCTGTTCGACCTGTTCGCGGGCAAGGGGGCGGAACTGCGGTGGGAGGTGTACTCGTACGAGGCGGCCAAGCCGCTGGTGGATCAGATCTGGGGCGTGGCGAAGGCGGTGGGCGCGAAGTCGTTCAAGTACGAGCGCGGCCCGGAGGTGCAGGACGACCACCTGGCGCTGAACCGCGTCGGCATCCCGACGGTGGACATCATCGACTTCGACTACCCGCACTGGCACAAGCTGTCCGACACCGCGGACAAGGTGGACGGCGCCCAGATGGCCGAGGTGGCGAAGGTCATCGCGACGTGGCTGCAGAAGATCAAGTGAGCGAATAGTGGGCAGTGGAGAGTGGGCAGTGGAGAGTGGGCAGTGGAGAGTGGGCAGTGGAGAGTGGGCAGTGGAGAGTGG
>JAYUBA010000460.1:0-1986 GCA_043741075.1 Frigoriglobus sp. | reverse complement strand
CTTTTCCCAGGCCGTTGGCCTGGGCTGAGGAAGCGCGGCCCTTCAGGCCGAAAGACACACCTTTCCTGAAACCCAACGGCCCTTCGCGAAGTAACTCCGGGCAAGCCCCGCACCGGAGCGCCTCGCATGATCCGCCTCCCCATCCTTGCCGGCGTCGCCCTGCTACTCGCGGCTTCCGCGGCGCGCGCCGACCCGCTCGACTGCATTCCCCCGTCCGCGCAAGTCGTCGTCGTGTCCGACAGCCCGCGCAAGCTGGCCGAAGCCGTCACCGGCCTGGACGCGTTCCGGCAGGCGCAGAAGCTTCCGCAGTACCACGCCATCTACGACTCGGCCACCGCCAAGCGCGGGTTCCAACTGCTCGCGCTGTTCGAGAAGGAACTCGGGGCCAAGTGGCCGGACCTGCTCGACCAGCTCGCCGGCAACGGCGTCGCCTTCGGCCTCCAGTTCGCCGACGACCCGCAGCCGCTCATCCTCGTCCTGCAAGGCAAGGACGAGGCGCAGGTGAAGAAGGCATGGGAGTTCGCCCTCAAGACCGTCGAGGACGAATTCGCCCGGCAGGGCGCGAAGGACGTGGTGAAGCGGTCGGGCAACGACGCGGTGAAGGTCGGCGACTTCCACACCGCCCGCGTCGGCGCGACCACGTTCCTCTCGACCAACGAAACGATGCTCAAAGCCGCCGTCGCGCTCGCGTCGGCCCCCCGCGCCGAATCGATGGTACACAAGGCCCGCCGCGACGCGTTCAAGCTCTTGCCGAAGGACGCGCTCGCGTGGCTGTGGCTCGACTTCGCTTCCGTGAAGCAGTCGAAGTCGTCGAAGGACTTCTACGACGCGACCCGCCAGGACTTCCTCCAAACGCTCTTCGCCGGCGGCACCATCGACTGCCTGAAGCGCGCCGACTTCGTCGCCGCGGGCGTGTACCAGGAGCCGACCGGGTTCCGGCTCGCGCTCCGCCTCCCGGCCGGGCGCAGCGCGTTCCCGCCGGAGTTCCAACTGCACGTCCCGCCCAAGGGCGAACCCGGTTCGCTGCCGCTGCTCGAACCGCCCGGCACGCTCTACAGCCACAGCCTGTATCTCGATGTCGGGCACCTGTGGAAGAACCGCAAGACGCTGCTGAACGACGAGATTCGCGGGCAACTGGAGAAGGCCGAAAAAGACGTGACGAAGATTCTGCCCGGTAGCGTGAAGGTCGGCGAACTGCTCGCGATGTGGGGGCCGCGCCACCGCATCGTGGTCGCGAACCACGACGTGCCGCCGTACAAGAAGCAGCCCGGCACGCGGTTCCCCGCGTTCGGCTACGTCGCCACCGGCCGCGACCCGAAGTTCGCGAAGGCGATCGAGCCGGCGCTCCGCTCCGCCGCGATCGTCGCCAGCCTCACGTTCGGCATGAAGATGGCGGAGCACACGCACGAGGGCGTGGGGATCGTCGCGTACCGGTTCGCGGAGGACAAGGAACTGGCGGACGACCCGGACGGCACGCGGTTCAACTTCGAGCCGTGCTTCGCGATCGTGGGCGATCAACTCGTCGCCGCTTCAACGGTCGAATTGTGCAAGAAGCTCATCACCGAGTTGAAGCGCGTCGCGAAGGAACCCGCGAGCAACGCGGTGATCCGCGGCAGGTTCTCCGCACAAGGGGGCGCCGGCGCGCTCGCGTCGCTGCCGGAACCGCTCATCACGGACGCGATCCTGGCCCGCGGCGTCGGCCTGGACGACGCCCGCAAGGAGGTGGCGGCGCTGGTCGCGTGGGTGAAGACCCTCGGCACGGTGCGCGTCGAACTCGACATCGCCGACAAGGAATACAAGCTCGATCTGGTGTGGGATGCAACCCCTCCCCAACCCCTCCCCTAAGAAGGGAGGGGCTAAGAGCAGCGAGGTTTGAAGCCCCTCCCTTCTTAGCAGTACAGCGCGGGTTCCTCGCCGTTTCGTAAGCTGTTCATCGGGGAGGACAACCGATGACGGAGCAGGAAATCGTGGCTCTGGGGCCGGCGT
>JAYUBA010000459.1:0-1988 GCA_043741075.1 Frigoriglobus sp. | reverse complement strand
ACGAGCGCCCAGAGCACCTGCTTGTAGGCTTCGGCCTCGCGGCCCTTGCGCTTCTCGACGTAGGCGACGAGCGCCTTCGATTCCTCCGCGGTCGCGGGGCGGCCGTAGGCGGCCCTTACCAGGAACTCGACCGCGTTCTTCTCCTTCATTGTCTTCACGCGGCCGAGCGTCGTGCCGGTCCCGTCGGTCAGAACCTCCTTCAGCACGCGGTCGCCGTTGCTAAAGAGGAGCGCTTCGCCCACGCCGATCTGGAAGTTATCCGTCGGCTGGGCGATCAGCGCCGCGAAGCCGCGGGCGGAGCTTTCGATCTGCTCCATCCGCTTCTCGAACTCGTCCGGCTTCAGGCCGTCGAAGCTCGCGGGATCGGTCGCGGTGATCTTGAGAGAAGTCGCGAGTTGTAGCGGCGTCATCGGCTTCAGCTTCGCGACCGCGAAGGTCTTGTTCCCCGGCCGGTTCTCGGAGTCGTACTGGCTGCTGCGCGCGTACGCTTTGCTCATCACGATGCCGCGAATGAGCCGCTTCAGGTCGTACTTGTTCGCGGCGGTGTCGCGGGCGAGCCACGCGAGCAGGTCGGGGTGACTCGACTGGTTCTCCGCGTGCATCTGGTCGAGCGGCGACACGAGGCCGGTGCCGAAGAAGCGGTGCCACATGCGGTTGCTGATCGACCGCGCGAAGAACTCCGCGTTCTCGCCCTTGAGCGCGACTTCCACGAGCTTGGCCCGCCCGCTGAACGTCGGCGCGGGCGGCGGCGTCTTCGCGGCCTTCGCCTTGTCGAGCGCCTCCTTCTCCTTCTTCATCTCCGCGGCGTTCGGTTCCGTCGCGTTCGCGTCCTCGACGGTCGCGCCGGTGAGGAACATCATCTTCGCGGTGCGCTCCGGTCCCTTCGTCGGCTTGTACTTGATCGTGCCGTAGCCGCGCTCGCCGAGGAACCCGCCGTTGTCGAACGTGCGGGCGAGGAACGCCTTCATGCCGTAGAAGTGATCCTGCGTCCAGTCCTTCACATGCGGGTGGTTGTGGCACTGCGCGCAGCTCACGTTCACGCCGAAGAACGCGACGCTCACGTCACTGGTGAGCTTGTCGGCGTCCGCGACGCGCCCCCGGATGAAGTCGGCGGCGCCCTTGAGCTTCGCGTCGGACTCGTCCGGGAGCATCATCTCGCGGAACATCCTGTCCCACGGCTTCCCCTCTTTCATCGCCGCGGTGAGGTACTCGCGGAGCGCCCCGGAGCCGCGGCGGTCGCCTTCGGGGTTGAGCATTACCTCGAAGAGCGCGGCTTGGTGCCGCACGAACCCCGGCGACGCGATCAGCCGGTCCACCAACTTCGCGCGCTTGTCGGCGTCGGCGGACTTGACGTAGGCATCGACTTCGCCGGTGGTGGGGATGCGGCCGACGAGGTCGAGCGTGAGCCGGCGGACGACGGTCGGGTCGTCGGCCGGTCCGGCGGGGGTGACGCCCGCGTCCGCGATGGCCGCGTCGATGAGTTGGTCGATCACCTTCTCGACGGGCGCGGACGCGGGGGGCAGATCGGCGGCGTCGGCGAGCGGCGCGAAGGCACATACAGCAGCGGTGAGCAGCAGACGGAGCCGCATGAAGGGTGCTCCTGGCAAGGCGGGTTCGGCGGGTCGGCGGTCGGGCGGGAGAGCTACCGGCGGGTGACGTTCCTACCCAAGTATAATCTGCGGGCCGGGGAATGCCAGACCGTAGTTGCCGAAAGCCGGGACCGCACCGGGGCCGTTCCGCGTTTCACTCTGCGGCTTGGCTTTGCCCATAAACGTCAGAATGGCAGGCGATTCAAAGGCTTTTCGGCCCTGTTTCGTCCGAAATCAGGGGTTTATATCCAAAGCCCTGCGGCTTGGGTGGCCGGGGCCGAGTCTTCGATGCCCCTTATCTTCGGTGTGCGGCATGGGTTCATTATACCTTGCGGCTTGGGTGGCCGGGGCCGAGTCTTCGATGCCCCGGTGGGGCGCGAAAACCGGGGCATCGAAGAC
>JAYUBA010000458.1:0-6725 GCA_043741075.1 Frigoriglobus sp. | reverse complement strand
CGGTGGTCAGTGGAAGCGGCATGGGGTATCCTCCTGATACCCTCGGTGTAGACATAAACCCTCACACCGTCTGCGGTTCATAGTGCGCACGCCCTGCCTCGACCCGTGGGGTGAACTGGTCGGTCAGTTCGAGCGCGACTGGTTCGGAATGCCTTTGACCCCAGCCCGTCTGCGGGCGAGCGAAGAACGACGGCGGGCCGCACGCACCGAAAAGGGGTACACACTCGCGGAGGTGTGGAGGATCATCCACGAGAAATACGTCGGCGACGATGTCGAACCGTACATCGTAGAATCCGGTCATGTAGCCGGGTGAGGCTGCCTTTCGCGCCCGTTCGTTCTACCGCCGCGAGGTTCCGCCATGCCCCGCCCGCTCGCCGTACTCGCGCTCCTGCTTCCGGCGGTCGCGGCCCTCGCGCCGGCGGCGGCCCCCGACGCGCCCAAGCCGGACGACTTCGTCTTCGTGCAGAAGGGCACCCTACCCATCATCATCTCCGCGCCGCACGGCGGGCGCAAGAAGGTGCCCGACGTGCCGGAGCGCGTCGGCACCGGCCTCACCAACTTCCAGACGGTGCGCGACGAGAACACCGCCGAACTCACCGAGAGGTTCGTCGCGGAACTGGAGAAGGCGCTCGACGGCAAGCCGTGGGTGGTCGTCGCCCGGTTCGAGCGCAAGTACCTCGACGTGAACCGGGCGCGCGAGCAGGGCTACGAGAGCGAGAAGGCCCAGCCGTACTACGACGCGTACCACGACCCGCTCGCCGCCGCGTGCAAGGCGGTGAAGGAGAAGTTCGGCCGCGGCCTCCTCCTGGACATCCACGGGCAGGCCGTTCACCCGAACGCGATCTGCCGCGGCACGCAGAACCTCAAGACCGTCGGCCTGCTGAAGGAGCGCGACGGCATGCCCGCGATCCGCGGCAAGAACAGCGTACTCGGGCGGATGGAGAAGCTCGGCTACAAGGTGCTGCCGCCCGGCGACGCGGACGACAAGACGAAGGAGGAGCCGAAGTTCACCGGCGGGCACATCGTCGGCACCTACGGCAGCCACACCGCCTACGCCATCGACGCGATTCAACTGGAACTCGGCACGTTCCTCCGCGATAAGGAGAAGTACGCGACCACCGCGAAAGACCTCGCGGAAGCCGTTCGCGTGTTTTACGATGCGTACCTGAAGTAGTGTGTGTGCGAGTGCGAGTGCGAGAGAAGATATGAGGGGAGCGAACATGGACACGCCCGTTTCGCGCCGCGAGGCGCTCGCCGCCGGGGCGTCCGCCGCGGTCGCACTGATCGGTGGGGCTGCTCCCGCCGCGCCCGTGCCGAAGGCCGTCGAGAACAAGTCGTGGGTCGGCAAGACGGTGATGCCGAAGAAGCCCGACCCCGATGCCGAGTTCCTCCCGCCGGCCCCGAAGGGCGACGCGGACGGGGCGCGGCGCCATCTGGGCGGCGCGTCGTGGGAGGTGAAGGCCGAGAAGGGCACCCGCGTCGAGGTGATCGAAAACGGGACCGCGTACTGGGTGGAGAAGGAACTGCTCGTGCCGCTGGCCGACGCGGTCGAGTTCTACACGAAGGCGCTCAAGGCCGACGACAAGGACGCCTACGCGTACAACTTCCGCGGCTGGGCGAAATATCTACTCGGCAAGCCCGACGACGCGATCGAGGATTTCGACGAGTTTCTGAAACTCTACCCCGTCGAGAACGCATTCTCGGCCATTCACCGGCCGACCGGGCTGAGCAACCGTGGGCTGGTGCTGGCGGAGCAGGGCAAGTTCGACGCGGCGCTCAAAGACCTGGACGAAGCGGCGAAGCGCAACCACCTCCCGGCGGTGCTCAACCGCGGGTGGGCGTACGAACTGAAGGGCGAGTACAAGAAGGCGGCGGCCGATTACGCCGCGCTGCTCGACGAGGTGGCGGAGTACCCGCCGGCGCTGAACAACCTCGCCTGGCTTCGCGCGACGTGCCCGGACGCAAAGTTCCGCGACGGCAAGGAGGCGGTGAAACTCGCGAAGCAGTTGTGCGACAAAACCGGCAACCGCGAGGGCACGCACCTGGACACGCTGGCCGCGGCGCACGCGGAGACCGGCGACTTCTCCGCCGCGATCAAGGCGCAGGAACTCGCGCTCGAGGACAAGGGGTTCGCGAAGAAGTACGGCGACGACGCCCAGAAGCGGCTCCAACTCTACAAGGACAAGAAGCCCTATCGCAGCGAACCGCTGAAGTAGCGCTTTGCCGCTTGCGGCTTCGCGGGCACAGAACCTTTTCGCCCGCTCGCGTGTCCGTCCCGACACACGCGGAGGGTTCGCCATGCCGGACATGCGCCAAGAGTTCCTCGCCGAACGCGACGACCTGTTCGTCGTCCACGACTTCCTCGCGCCAGAGGAGTGCGACGACTACGTCACGATGAGCGAGTCGGTGGGCTTCGGCGACGCCCCCATCACCACGTCCGGCGGGCCGGAGATGCGCAAGGACATCCGCAACAACGACCGCGTGATGATCGACGACCCGCGGATCGCGGCGACGATCTGGGACCGGCTCCGGCTCTTCATGCCGGCGCGGGTGCAGTTCTGGCTACCGGTCGGGCTGAACGAGCGGTGGCGGTTCTACCGGTACGACCCCGGTCAGCAGTTCGCCTGGCACTTCGACGGCGCGTACGAGCGATCGCCGCTGGAGCGGAGCGCGTTCACGTTCATGATCTACCTGAACGGCGGGGTGGCGGGCGGCGCGACCGAGTTCAACCTGAAGTCGCGCGGCGCGACGCAGAGCGACGACCCGATCGTCCGCGTGCAACCGGAGGCGGGGAAGGCGCTGGTGTTCCCGCACCGCATTTATCACCGCGGCGCCCCGGTGGCGCACGGGCGCAAGTACGTGATGCGCACCGACGTGATGTGCCGCTGGGCCGGCGGAAGCTAGCAGAAGGCCGAGAGTAAGCGCGTCTCGAGTTCGTCAATGAAGTGCTCGAGTCCGGTCGCATTTCCCCGTAACCGGAGGCGTTCGAGCGGGGCGTCGCGGACACACGCCCGCTCCCGTTCGCGGTCGTCGCCCGATAGCGAACGGAGGACGCGCTTCGGGCAGCGGTCTTCGTGTTCCTTCGTGTCGGTCAAGTCGTGCGCCCGCACTCGCGGGTCGAAGCCGACGCGGCCGAATTCGGCGTCATACCGCGCTTGCTC
Organism: Frigoriglobus sp.; assembly: GCA_043741075.1. GTDB lineage: Bacteria > Planctomycetota > Planctomycetia > Gemmatales > Gemmataceae > Gemmata. The sequence goes on along the minus strand of JAYUBA010000458.1, from coordinate 3,564 downwards.
GTCGTCCCCTGCGGGGTCGAAGCCGTTAATCACCCAGCACTCCCGCATCCGGTTCGCAACGCCTACGACAACAGGGATTGGAAGCGGCATCGCGTCGCGAACGCTGGTGATCGCCTCGCGGCGGGCGTCGTACTGGTCGTCACCGTCACGAAAGATGACGACGGCTTCCACCGGCGTCTCGTCGGGCGCGTAAAACGTCAGTAGCGTGAGCGCCTTCCGCGTGTTGTGGCCGTCGCGGTGCAGCGGCAGCCCTTCAAAGTGGCCCCGCGACTTCACGTTGTACTCCCTGGAAAGCTCGTCGATCTCGAACCACGTCATGTACGGGTCGGTCGGCCGGAAGCCGCGGTAGTGGCGGTGCGTGTCGATCTCGTCGGCGTCGATCCAATCGACCCCGGCAATGATAACGCGATCCGCGAGGGGGCAGACCGTGAGCGGGTCGGTCGGCCCCTCGCAGAGCAGGGCGATTGACGTACTCATGGCGCGGCGGTCTGCGGGGTGAGTTGCTTGACCCAGTCTTCGCCACCGTGACTCCAGAACTCGCCCGGCGACATCGAATCCTTCCACATCGGATACTTCGGGTGGTCTTCGAGTCGCGCACACGCGGCCGAGCCGTCGTCCCGGAGCGCCATTACTCGCACCTCGTTCGGTTGGAGTTTGTCGAGGATGTACGGCGAGTGTGAAGTTGCGATGATCTGGAGGTCCGGGAACTGGTCGAGAAGTTTCCGGAGAACGCCTATCAACTCCATCTGCGATTTCGGGTGCAGTCCGCGATCAATATCGTCGAGCAATACAACCCGTGGACCGGTCTCGCTGAGGATGGTCGTCAGCAGTCCGGCCATAAGAAGTGTGCCTTCGCTCACCATCGAAGCCGGAATACCTGCAGCGCGGTCGAAGTCAAAGATGAGTTGTTCACCCGTGTAATCGCGAGTGACGTGCCGCACCAATTCGTCTCCGTCGATCTTCACGGTTTCGCGATCCGCGCGCTGGACAGGAACTCGCCAAACTCGAAGCCCACACACCGATGGAATAACCTTTCTGAGTTCCCTGAGGAGCACCTGGAACTTGGCAGGATCACTCAGCGCGAGGGAGGCGAGGACCGAGGCGAAGCCCGCTCCATTCTCTTCAATCCCGGAGAATACCTGAGGTCGGGGTATGGATACTGCCGCAAGTTGGGCGGGGTCGAGCCTCAGAAACCAAGTTACCAATTGGCCCCTTTGCGGCACACCAGCGGGTGGCAACATCCAACCCTCGTCGGGCGCATCAGCGGATTCGGCGACTTCGGTGCGAGACATGGATTGGGTGACCGAGTCCCGTCCAGAGGGACGGAATCCGACAATTTGACGGATATGCCGGTATTTCTCGCTCCCAAGGTCGGCACCGAGTTCAAGAACCATCTCTCCATCTGCTTCGCGACTGAACATCAAGTCGGTAGTCGGAAGATAACTGAACGCGCTCGGCATGTTGCGAAGGCCAAGGCAAAAGAAATGAATCCCCTGCAACACGCTCGTCTTCCCGCTGCCGTTCGGGCCGACCAGCACCGTCAGCCGCGAGTCGAACGTGACCTCCACGTCCCGCAGCGCCTTGAAGTTCTGAAACTTCGCCCGGTGGATCATCGCACGCCCCTACTGACCTTCCGCCCCCCGATCCGCTACCGTTACGCTACCAGTTTGTTCGTTCGCCATCCACCGGAGACGCGCCGATGGCCGCCAAGTTCCAACTCACCAGCCCGTACGCGCCCGCCGGCGATCAGCCCAAAGCCATCGAGCAACTCACACAGGGCTTCGCCGACGGGAAGAGCATTCAGGTGCTCCTCGGCGCGACCGGCACCGGGAAGACGTTCACCGCGAGTTGCATCATCGAGAAGCTCCAAAAGCCCACGCTCGTCCTCGCGCACAACAAGACGCTCGCGGCCCAACTCTACAAGGAGTTCAAAGGCTTCTTCAAGAACAACGCGGTGCATTACTTCGTCAGCTACTACGACTACTACCAGCCCGAAGCGTACATCCCGCAGCGCGACATCTACATCGAAAAAGACTCGTCGATCAACGAGAACATCGACCGGCTGCGGCTCGCGGCCACGTCCGCACTCGTCAGCCGCGAAGATGTCATCATCGTCGCCAGCGTGTCGTGCATCTACGGCCTCGGTTCGCCGTCCGACTACAAGCGCATGATGGTGTACATCCCCAAGGGCGAGGTCATCGACCGCGACAACCTCCTCCTGCGGCTGATCGACATCCAGTACAAGCGGAACGACATCGCGTTCGAGCGCGGCACCGTCCGCGTCCGCGGCGACACCATCGACGTGTGGCCCGCGTCCGAAGAGTTCGCGTACCGCATCGAACTGTTCGGCGACGAGGTGGACGCGCTGTCGGTGATCCACCCGACCAGCGGCGAGACGATCCGGCCGCTCGACGACCTGTACATCTACCCGGCCAAGCACTTCGTCACCCCGGAGGACCGCGTGCAGGGCGCGATCAAGGGCATCGAGGAGGAGTTGAACGCCCGGCTGGAACAGTTCAAAACCGAGGGCAAGATTCTGGAGATGGAGCGGCTCAAGGCGCGGTGCCGGTACGACCTCGACATGCTCCGCGAGGTCGGCTACTGCTCCGGCATCGAGAACTACGCGCGGTGGTTCTCCGGCCGCGCGCCGGGCGAACCGCCGTACACGCTCATCGACTTCTTCCCCGAAGACTTCCTCATGGTGGTGGACGAATCGCACGTGAGCCTGCCGCAGGTGCGCGGCATGTACTTCGGCGACCGCAGCCGCAAGGAAACGCTGGTCGAACACGGGTTCCGGCTGCCCAGCGCGATGGACAACCGACCGCTCAAGTTCGACGAGTTCGAGAAGCGGATGAAGCAGTGCCTGTGCCTCTCCGCCACGCCCGGACCTTACGAACTGGAGAAGGTCGGCGGCGAGGTCGTCGAGCAGGTCATCCGGCCGACCGGGCTGGTCGATCCGGTGATCCATGTGAAGCCGGCCCGCGGGCAGGTGAAGGATTTGGAAGCGCAGGTGCGGGCGAAGGCCGCGAAGGAGGAGCGGACGCTCGTCACGGTGCTGACCAAGCGCATGGCCGAAGACCTGACGACGTACTTCCGCGACGCCGGCCTGCGGTGCAAGTGGCTGCACTCCGAACTGGACGCCATCGCGCGCATCACGGTGCTGCGCGAACTCCGCGAGGGCGCGTTCGACGTGCTGATCGGCGTGAACCTCTTGCGCGAAGGGCTGGACTTACCGGAGGTGTCGCTGGTCGCGATCCTGGACGCCGACAAGGAGGGCTTCTTGCGGTCCGAGAAGTCGCTGATTCAGACGATGGGCCGGGCGGCGCGGAACGTGAACGCGGAGGTGATCCTGTACGCCGACACGGTGACCGACTCGATGAGCCGGGCGATGAACGAGACGAACCGCCGGCGCGTGATCCAGCTCGCGTACAACGTGGAGCACAACATCACCCCGACGACGGTGAAGTCGGCGATCAAGAACGAGATCGAGGACGAGATCGAGGCGCACAAGGTGGCGCAGGCGGCGGCCAGCGGCAGCACCGCGGCGGCGGAAGACTACGTCAC
>JAYUBA010000457.1:0-6728 GCA_043741075.1 Frigoriglobus sp. | reverse complement strand
GGGAGAGGTCGGCGAGTCTTCGAGCCGGGTGAGGGGGCTGACGCACCTTGGACGAGTCTAAACTTCGGCAAAGCAGCCCGCATATTCTCTCCGAGTCTTGCCGTGACTGAACAAGTCATTCTCGACCGGTTGCTCGCGTTGTTCCCGGACTTCGAGCCGCTGTGGAACAGCGCGGACAACTATTTCCGAGCCGACGGTTCGTTCACCCGCTGCGGCGTGTTCTCACAATTCAGCTTCTACTTCTGCGAGCGGCATGAGCAACTTCCGCAATCGCGAGTCGCGCAACTCGGCGCGTTCGTGACAGAATGGATGGCTACCGACGATGCCGACCTGCGGGACGCGGTCGCGTCATGCTTCCTGGAGAACGTCGCGGGCGAGCGTTTCAGCTTGGACTTCCGAAGATTCTTGAGCGGCGAAGCGCTACGCATCTATTCGGAGTGGGATGAGTGAGTAAGCGCAACCGCTCTTTTCCGGTCGCGGCTGCGACGCAATCGCATGAACGCGGGAGTGACCCTCACCTCGGCGTACATTCTGTCCACGATGCACGTGGACGCCAAGTTCGCACGAGACATCTTCAATAAGGTGACGACCATGCTATCCACCCTCCCGGGCTACCAGCTCATCCTCGACGAAGGGGCGGTTAAGTTCGCCCGCCAGATTATCCTGAAACAGGGTCGCGTGCAACTCGGCGAGCCGACGGACAAGCAGAAGAACAAACTCAGTGCGATCGAAGACGTGGAGCGCCTCGAACGCATCGTCCTCAAGGTGCATTCCGCGAAGAGCTGGGACAGCTTGCTCCGCGTGAAGTGACCGCCGCCATGACCCAATCGCGCGGGCGCGGTCGCTCGTCTTACCTCCGTGTAGATCAACCGCTCCCGGAGGGCTGGTCATGGCGTTCGTCGTCCCCTTCACCGTGTTGATGCTCGTCCCGTGCGCCGCGGACGACCCCAAGCCGCAAGACACCCACTGGGTGTCCGAGGTCCGGTTCCACGACGGGGCCGGGCTGCTCGGGTTCTCCGCCGACGGGAAGCACCTCGCGGCCGGCGGGGGCGGCGAGATCCGCGTCCTCGCCGTGCCCGGCGGCAAGGAAGTCGTCCGGATGCAGCTCCCCAACCGCGACTACATGTTCGGGGCGTTCGCGGCCGACGGCAAGCACTTCGTCTCGGCCGGCGGGGTGGACAAGACGGTCCGCTACTGGAGCCTCGCGACCGGCAAGCAGACCCGCGAACTCGACCTGCCGCGGGCCAAAGACCTGAAGTGGGTCATCGGCTTCTCGCCCGGCGGGACGGTGCTCGCGCTGAAGCTCACCGACGGCATCGCCCTCGTGACCCCGGACACCGGGAAGGTGATCGCGGAGTTCGCCGGCGCCGGGCCGGGCAGCGGCTCGTTCTCCACCGCGGGCGGCGGGTTCTCCCTCGACGGCAAGCGGTTCGCGGCCGGCACCGGGGAGGGGCGGCTCGCGGTCTGGGACGCCGAGACCGGCAAGCGACTCGTAATTAGCGCCGAGAAGTTGCCGCTCGCCGCCACCGACTTCGTGTTCGTGCAGTTCTCGCCGGACGGCCGCTGGATCGCCGCCGGGAACGGCGGGAGCATCACCCAGCCGATCCGCATCTGGGACGCGACGACGGCCGAACTGCTGGCCGAGCCGGTGAAGGCGAACGGCTACAGCGGCCCCATCGCGTGGACGCCCGACGGCACCGCGGTCGTGACGTGCGACCACAACGGCGTGGTCGCGACCGACGTCGCCACTGGCCGGACGGTTCACAAGTTCGAGCGCAGCCCGTACAGCGGCGGCGGCGTGTACTACCCGTCGCCGAGCGGCAAGCATCTCGTGTTCGTGGACTCGTCCACGCGGCTCGACCCGAACGCCGCGGCCCCGACGACCAAGTCGGCGTTCCTGGCGCAGATGCCGGAGGCGAAAAAGCCGGCGCCGCCGAAGGCGGAACTGGCCGCGGCCGAACTCGACGCGTTCTGGGCCGACATCGCCACCCCGAACAAGATCCGCCGGGAGCAGATTCGCACCGCGCTGGCCGCGGCACCGGGGTCCGCGGTGGCCTACCTCGTCCGGAAGACGCCGGCCACGACCGCCGCCGACGTGGCGCGGGTCCGCGAACTGATCGCGCAACTGGACGACGACGCCCCCGACGCGCGGAAGCGGGCGCAGGAGCAACTCGCGGGGGTGGCGCACCGGTTCGAGCGCCCGTTGCGGCTGGCGCTCGCCGACGCGAAGCCCGGCGAGATCAAGAACCGGCTGACGTTCCTGATCGGCGAGGTGGACGCGAAGCCGCTCCCGCCCGACCTGCTCGCCGAGTTGAAGGCGGTGGAACACCTGGCGCGGCTGAACACGCCCGACGCGGTCAAGCACCTGACGGCGGTCGCGGGCGGCGCGGACTCGCGCGTAACGGCGGAGGCGAAAGCCGCTCTCGAGAAGCCCGACCGACGACCGTGAGTGAGTGTCGTGCCTCACCTTTCCGCCCGGCTCTCAACCCGGCGGCGCATGCCACGGTAAAAACCCGCCCGGCGGTTGCGGAGCGGGCCGGGTGAACTAAGGTTGCGTGACCCCCACCCATCGCCCCGCCGAGCGCCCCGTCGCGTGCGACGACCGAGCATGACCACCGCCGACGACCCACTACCCGCGCTCGTCCGCGCCCTGCGGAGCAACAGCCCCGCCGACCGGGTCCGCGCGGCCAAGGACGTGGGCCGCCTCGGCTGGCTCGCCCGCGAGGCGCTCCCGGCACTGGTCGGCGCGCTGCACGACGACGATTCCAAGGTGCGCGAGTCCGCCGCCCACGCCATCGGGTCGATGGGACCGGAGGCGCTGCCCACCCTCGTCGGGATGCTCGCCCACGACGACAAGTACGTCCGCCGGAACGCGGTGTGGGCGCTGGGCAAGCTCGGCCCGCTCGCCCGCCCGGCGCTAAGCGAACTGTGCCGGGCGCTCAAGGACAGCGACCCGCGGACCGCCTCCGGGGCGGCGCAGTCGCTCGGCGGCCTGGGCGCCGACGGGGCCGACGCCGTCCCCCCGCTGGCCGAAGCCATGCGCGGCACGAACATCGTCCTGTGCCGGCTCGCGGCCAAGGCGCTGTCCCAGATCGGCCCGCCGGCCATCGCCACCCTCATCGCACACCTCCAGCACGCCGACCCGTTCGTGCGCGGCGAGTCCGCGCTGGCGATCGGGTGGGTGGGCGCCGCGGCCCGCGCGGCGGTGCCGTTCCTGGCCCGCGTCCTGCGCGGTCCGGAGTCGGCGCTCGTTCACACCCCGCCCCCGCCCCCGCACACCCCCACTGCGATCGCGCCACCCGACAGCGACACCGCCACCCCGCCGCAGGTGACCGACATCGGCGACCCGTCGGCCAACGTGAACTGCCGCGTGTTCGCCGCCCAGGCGCTCGGCCGCATCGGCCCGGCCGCGTCCGGCGCGCTGACCGACCTCCGCGACGCGATCGCCTCCGGTCCCGAGTCCGTTCGCCAGGCCGCCGAGCGCGCCGTTCGCCAGATCGAAGGTTAGTCGTAAAAAACCCACCCCCCAGCCCCCTCCCTGGAGGGAGGGGGAGCCAGACAAAGCCGACAGGTCTTTCTCCCCTCTTTGCTTGCTCCCCCTCCCTCCAGGGAGGGGGTTGGGGGGGGTTCTTCACTTCGCGCGTGCATCCCCTCTGCCGCGGCGGTACAAGTGCGACAGTCCCCTCCGCCGGAGCCTGCCGCCATGACCCGCCATTTCCTCTCGCTAATCGCGCTCGTCGCGCTCGCGACCGCTTCGCCCGCCGCCGACATTCCCGTGATCGGTGATGTCGAAGGTCAGCCGCTCGCGGCGAACGCCGGCCGCGTGCTCAAGGCGCTCGACTTGCTCGGTGCGCCGCTACCCGAAGACGCCACCAAGGCGATCACGAAAGCCATCGAGGACAAGGACGCGAAGAAGGTTCAGGAACTACTCGACAAGCACGTACTGTTCGCGGTGACGATCAACCCGGAGGCGCGGCTGAAGGTCGCCAAGGGGCCGGGCGGCACCGCACTTCAGCAAGCCGGGTGGACGCCGGTTCTCGTGAAGGTGATGAACGACAGCACGGTGAAGAAGCAACTCAAGATCATGAGCAATCAGTCCGGGCCGGTGTACAGCGGGGCCGGCGGGCAGGCCAAGAACCCGAAGGACGACCCGAAGATCGTCGAGCGGTTCCTCGGGCTGGAAGTCTTCACCCAACCGCCGCTGACCGACACCCTCAGCGGGCTGAAGGTCGAGTACGCGATCGCCCTCATCTACTCGTCCGAGAGCGGCAAGCGCGAGGCGACCGTCGGCTTCGACATCGGGCAGGGGAATCAGGATTTGGGCTTCCGCGGCGAGACGCCGGTACTATTCGAGGTGAAGCCGGCGGTCCCGGTGAAGGTGAAGATAACGGACTTCGACGGCAAGCCGACCACGGGCCGGTTCCTCATCACCGACGCGAGCGGGCACGTGTACCCGCCGCAGGCGAAGCGGCTCGCCCCGGACTTCTTCTTCCAGAAGCAGATCTACCGGCACGACGGCGAAACGATTCTGCTGCCGCCGGGCAAGTTCACCGTGCAGTACGGCCGCGGCCCGGAGTACGCGCTCGTGACGCAAGAACTCGTTGTGCCGACAGTTAACGCGCGCCCGCCGATGCTCAACGTGAAACTCCAGCGGTGGGTGAACCCGGCCGACTACGGGTTCTTCAGCGGCGACCACCACATCCACGCCGCCGGCTGTGCGCACTACACGAACCCCACCGAAGGCGTACTGCCGGAACACATGTTCCTGCATGTGAAGGGCGAAGGGCTGAACGTCGGGTGCTGCCTCACCTGGGGGCCGTGCTACGACTACCAGCGCAAGTTCTTCGAGGCGAAGCCGTGGCAGCGGAGCGAGCCGTTCACCGTCCTCAAGTACGACGTGGAGGTGTCCGGGTTCGGCTCGCAGGCGCTCGGCCATGTGTGCCTGCTCAACCTCCGCGACCAGACGTACCCCGGCTCCGACGGCACCAAGCTCAAGGGCTGGCCGACGTGGACGACGCCGCTGATGAAGTGGGGCAAGGACCAGGGCGCGGTGACCGGCTACGCGCACTCCGCCAACGGCCTCGGCGTGAACCCGAAGGAGGCGACGCGGCGGCTGTTCGTCGCGCTCGACAAGGGCGGTAAGGGCTTCATCACCAAGGACGACGCCGCGGCCGGCGCGTGGCCGCTCCCGGAACCGTTCGCCACCATCGACGCGAACGCCGACGGCAAGGTGACGGAGGTCGAACTCGCGCAGAGCGCGGTCCGCACGGCCGACCGGCTGCCGAACCTGAACATCCCGGAGATGAACGGCATCGGCGCGCAGGAAATCTGCGTGACGACCGCGATGGGTGTGTGCGACTTCATCAGCGCGATGGACACGGCCCGCGTGCCGGAGTGGAACTGTTGGTACCACATCATGAACTGCGGCTTCCCGCTGAAGGCCAGCGGCGAGACCGACTTCCCGTGCATCTCCGGCAGCCGCGTCGGGCAGGGCCGGGTGTACGTGCAACTCGGCAAGAAGACCGACATGGTCGATTACGCCGCGTGGTGCAAGGGCATCGCGCAGGGCCGCTCCTACGTGTCCGACGGCTACGCGCACGCGCTGGAGTTCAAGGTCGGCGACACCGCGCCCGGTTACGGCGACGTGAAACTCGACGCGGCCGGCAAGGTGAATGTGACGGCGAAGGTGGCGTTCGCGAAGGACGTGTCGCTCGGCACCGCGCCGGGCGCGGTGGCACCGACCGGCACCGTCCGCAAGCTCGAACTCGTGGTGAACGGCAAGGTCGTTCAGTCGAAGGACATCCCGGCCGACGACAAGGCGCACGACGTGAGCTGGGATTTGCAGGTGGACAAGAGTTCGTGGGTGGCGATCCGGCACTTCCCACAGATGCACACGAACCCGGTGAACGTGCTCGTGGGCGGCAAGCCGATCCGCGGGAGCAAGGCGAGCGCGCAGTGGTGCGTCGGCGTGATCGAGCAACTGTGGAAGGTCCGCGGGGCGGGCATCAAGGAGGACGAGCGCGCCGAGGCCGAGAAGACGTTCAAGAAGGCGCTGGAGATGTACAAGAAGATTGCTTCAGAAAGTGATGAGTAAGGGCCAGCGCATAGGTTCTTCCAGTCCCCAAGCCCCACGACGGCCGTCGTGGGGCTTGCTGCGCCTCACTTCTTCTTCCTGATGCCCCTCACCAACTGCCACAGCCCTCCAAGCTTGGCGCCGATTCCGCGCGCGTGCGTCCACCGCAGCAGGCCGCGGAGGATGTCGGCGGTCGCCGGGTCGGGGTTCGCCGCGTCGTCGAAGTGCGGGCGGAACGTGCCTTTGCGCACCGTCACCACCTGCGGCACGGTCATCGCGAGCAGCCCCTCCGCGCCCTGCGTCACGCCCCACCCGCTCGCGCCGCGCCCGCCGAACGGCGTCGCCGGGTGCGCCGTCGGCGCGAGCACGTCGTTGACAATCACGCTCCCGGACGGGATCCGTGCGGCCAGTTCCTTCGCCTTCGCGACATCGGCCGTGAAGATCGACGCGGACAGCCCGAACGGCGATTGCCGCGCGAGTGACACCGCCTCTTCCGGCGTGTCGAACGGGATCACCCCCGCGACCGGCGCGAAGCACGCCTCGCGGCAGAACGCCGCGTCCGCCGGGACGTTCAGGAGGTAGGTCGGATGGAGCGAGTGCGATTGTTCTTTGCCCACTCCCCTTGCGGGAGAGGGTGGCGAGTCTTCGAGCCGGG
>JAYUBA010000456.1:0-1991 GCA_043741075.1 Frigoriglobus sp. | reverse complement strand
TCGAAACTTACACCCGCAAAAGTGTTGCGGCCGACGCGACGTACTTCGCGGGCGTCGTGGCGCAGCAACGAGCGGTCGGGCTGGTGGTCGGCTTACCGCTTCACAGCAGCGGCGAGGAGAGCGACAAGTCGCGCGAAGCGCGGGCGTTCGCAGTGTGGCTCGCGGAGGTGACGAAGCTCCCGGTCGTGATGTGGGACGAGCGGTTCACCACGTCGCTCGCACAGGACGCGATGATCGGCGCGAAGCTGAACCGCAAGAAGCGGAAGGAGCGCGTGGACCGCGTCGCGGCGCAGATGATCCTGCAAGCGTTCCTCGACGCCGGGTGCCCGGCCGGCGGCAGCGATGCGGTGTTGAGCGAGAATGCCATTCCGACTCACGACGAGTAGCGGGGAGATTAACGCTTCGCGATGCTGCAGGTAGTAATAGGCTGCGAGGAGTGCTTCATGTTCGCTTGTAGTGGACCGACCGCGCCTTATGTCACCGCCCAGAGTATCCGGACTGGGGAGCTACACGCGGCGGTTCTCGGCGTGCTGTTGGTGGTGTCGGTTGCCATCGCGGTGACCTACGGCAAGCGAATCATTCCGCTCGCGCTGCTGGCACTTCTCGCGGTGCATCCGGCGTGGACGATCAGCGCGACTCGCGGGATTGCGGCTTCTACAAAGTGGCGATGTCGTGGGCCTGTACCTGTGTCGCGAGTTACTTAGAGTGCCAGAGGTGACGGTGCAAGGAGTCTGCGATGCGTTTCGTTACTCGCGCTCTGACCGCGTGTGCCACCGTAGGAGGCTCGGCCGGCTATGCCCAAGCCGGGATCGGCGACGGAGACCTCGGCAATTCGTTTCTTCTCGTAATGCTCGCAAGCGTGTTCCTCTTCCCCTTGTTCGGCTTTCTGATTCTCGCGTTCGCCTTCGTCCACCGGAAGCGCGGGCAACGGCAACAGGAGAACCGCCCATGACCACGCTCGACCGCTATCGCGGGTGTCTGCTCGGCCTCGCCGCGGGCGACGCCCTCGGCACCACGCTGGAGTTCAAGGCGCCCGGTTCGTTTGAACCGCTCACGGACATGGTCGGCGGCGGGCCGTTCGACCTGAAACCGGGCGAGTGGACCGACGACACGTCGATGGCGCTGTGCCTCGCGGAGAGCCTCGTCGCGAAGAAGGGCTTCGACCCGGTTCACCAACTCGAAACGTACTGCCGCTGGTGGCGCGACGGGCACCTGAGCGTGAAGGGCCGGTGCTTCGACATCGGGAACGCGACCCGCGGCGCGCTGGCCCGCTTCAAGCAGAAGCCGGAACCGTTCTGCGGCGATACCAGCCCCAACGCGGCCGGCAACGGGTCGCTCATGCGGCTCGCGCCGGCCCCGCTCGCGTTCGCGGGCGACCCGGAGAAGGCGATGGTCTTCGCCGGGGAAAGCTCCCGCACCACGCACGCCGCGCCGGAGTGCGTGGACGCGTGCCGGTACTTCGCGGGGTTGCTGCTCGCGGCCGTCGGCGGCATGTCGAAGGCGCAGATCCTCAACAACAACTACGAACCGGCGATGGCGCACTTCCTCCGCAACCCGCTTTCGGAGAAGGTATCTGCAATCGCCGGCGGGTCGTTCGCGGTGAAGGAGCCGCCGCAGATTCGCGGCAGCGGGTACGTGGTTCACACGCTCGAAGCGGCACTGTGGGCGTTCCACGACACGGACACCTTCCGCGACGGCGCGCTGAAGGTGGTGAACCTCGGCGAGGACGCGGACACGACCGGGGCCGTGTACGGGCAACTCGCGGGCGCGTACTACGGGGCCGACGGCATCCCGGCTGAATGGCGGGCGAAGCTCGCGATGCGCGAGCTGATCGAACAGCGCGCGTGTGAGTTGCACGCGATGGGGCAGGGCGAACCCGGAGCGTGAGCGACGGGGTGAGAGCAACGCACGCCCGCCGCCATCACCCCACCCCGGCACGGCGAACCCGCGTGTCCTCGACCGCGTTGTGGGAGCGCCGCACGCCAGCCGCC
>JAYUBA010000455.1:0-1991 GCA_043741075.1 Frigoriglobus sp. | reverse complement strand
CCCGTCGCTGACGCTCCGGGTTCGCCAGGATGTCCTACTCTCTCTGCATGACTCCACCCGCCACCGTCCTTCCCACGCCCGCCGACCTCGCGCGGCTGTTCGCACTCAAGTACGGCGACCCGGCCGCGACCGGCCCGAACCCGCGGCGCCGGCACGCCCACAACTACTTCCTCCCCGCCGACGTGTACGAAGCGGCCGTCGCCAACGCGGTGGCCCCCGGCTGCGACTGGCTCGATGTCGGTGGCGGCACCAGCCCGTTCCCGGACAACCCGAAGCTCGCCGCCGAACTCGCCGCGCGCGCGAACCGCTTCGTCGGCGTCGATCCCAGCGCGAACGTGTTCGACAACCCGTACACGCGCGAGAAGCACCGGGCGTTCATCGAGGACTACACGTCCCCGGCCCCGTTCGACCTCGCGACGCTCCGCATGGTGGCCGAACACGTCACCGACCCGGCGAGCGCGATCGGTGCGCTGGGCCGGTTGGTGAAGCCCGGCGGGCGCGCGATCGTGCTCACCGTCGATCTGTGGTCGCCGATCACGGTGGTGTCGCGGGTCGTGCCGTTCGACCTGCACTACCCGGTGAAGAAGCTGCTGTGGGGCGGCGAGGAGAAGGACACGTTCCCGACCGCGTACCGGATGAACACGCGGGCCGACCTGAAGAGGCTGTTCGCCCGCGGCGGGTTCCGCGAGTCCGAGTTCGCCTGGGTGGACGACTGCTCCGCGTTCTCGCGCTTCCCTTTGCTCAACACGCTGGAGTTGGTGGCGCGGACCGCGCTACGGACGGTGGCGTTGCGATACCCCGAATGCAACCTGCTCGGAATTTACCAGCGTGTTTAGCGTCGGCCCCGTCGGGACCGCGTTCACTTCGCGCTCGGCACATCGCGCCCCATCGTCTTCAGCAGCAACTTCATGTCCTCCCACGTCTCCGGCTTCAGTTTGCCGGTCGCGTCCTTCTCCATGTCGTCGGGGTGGTGCGTGCAGACGAGCGGCACCCCGCGGTACTCGTGAAGTTTGCCGCGCAGGGCGGAGAGCGGCTCGTTCCGGCCGGTGAGGAGCCGTGCCGCGAGCGCGCCGAGCGCCACGACGTGCTTCGGCTTCACCGATTCGAACTGGCGGCGGAAATGGTCGCGACAGTTCCCGCACTCGGCGTTCGTCGGCCTACGGTTCTTCGGCGGCCGGCACTTGATGACGTTGAACAGGTACACGCTGTCGCGGGTGAAGCCGCACGCGGCGATGATCCGGCCGAGCAGCAACCCGCCCTTGCCGACGAACGGTTCGCCCCGGGCGTCCTCGTCGGGACCGGGCGCCTCGCCGACGAACGCCACCCCCGCGTCGAGCGGGCCGGTGCCGAACACCGTCTGCGTGCGGGTCGAGAACAGTTCGCTGCACTTGTCGCACGCGGCCACTTCGGCGGCGAGTACGGTCAGCTCGCGTCGCCGCGTTTCGTGCGGGTCTTCCGAGCGGGGGGGGTCAGCCCCCTGTGTGGCGACGACGGCCGTCGCCACTCGCGGCGCCACGACGCGCAGCGGCGCGAGCGCCGGGCCGCGCGGCACGAACAGCACCCCGGCCGCCCGGAGCGATTCCAGATGCGCCCGCACCTGCCGAACGAGATCGACCGCACCGTCCTCGGCCATACCGTCCCCCCGCGAAGTTGGGTGCAGACTAGCGGAAAGCGGCCCGCGGGAGCAATGTCGGGTCGCCGGGACTGTCCGAACGTAACAACCGGCCTCCGCAGCCCGATTTTCGGTGCCCGGCAATCCGTCGGGCGGTTACACTCGTCTGGGTGTGTACGGCACGACACCTTCCAGGAGTTCTCTCATGGCGAGCAAGTGGCTGATGGTGGCACCCGTGGCCGGCGCGCTGGGCGTCGGGGCCGGGATCGGGGCCAACGAGCTGTTCGCCGCGGGCGAGGCGAAGCAAGACCTCAAGCCCGCGGTCAGCCTGCCGCTCACCCGTGTCGTGCTGTTCAACAGCGGCGTCGGGTACTTCTCC
>JAYUBA010000454.1:0-1993 GCA_043741075.1 Frigoriglobus sp. | reverse complement strand
GGCTGGGACAACCTCAGCCCAGGGCAACGCCCTGGGTTCGGGTCTTCGCCCCACGCGACCCAGGGCGTTGCCCTGGGCTAGGGTTGTCCCAGCCCTTCGGGCTGAAGAGAAGCCCCTACTTCTTCCGGCTGGCGAAGAACGCCGCGATCAGCCGCTTCGACTCGTCCGACCCGGCCAGCCGCATGAACGCCTCCGTTTCGAGCTTGATCGCGTCGTACAGCGGGAGCGCCGCGCCTTCGACCATGACGCGCACCGCCTCCGCCGCGGCCCCGGTAAGGTCGGACGGCGGGGTGAATGTCTCGCGCTGGTTGAGAGGGACGGGCTGAAGGTGTCTCGCTCTCCGCTTCCTGTAGATGTAGATACACTTCCATCGCCTGTTGGACGCCAGTGACACCCTTGCCGCCCAGTCGAGCAGTCGATCCGAGTCACAAACCACACCGAGCAACCCGCAATTGGCGGCTTCTCGAACATCGAGATTGCGCCCACTTGTGAGGATTTTCGAAGCGACTGCTAACCGATCCGTCGGGAGTTCATCCATTATTCGCGGCAGGCGCTGCGTCCCGCCCCACCCGGGAATCAGCCCGAGCGTCACCTCTGGCAGCCCGAGCTGCACCTTCGGGTTCGAGCCGCAGACGCGGCAGTCGCACGCGAGCGCGACCTCCAGCCCGCCGCCGAGGGCCGCGCCGTCGATCGCGGCGCACGTCGGGAACGGGAGCGCTTCCAGTTGCTCCAACACGCGTAAGCCCTGCTCGATGAACGCCCGCACGTCGGGGTCGTTCGGGGCCGGCGCGTTGGCGAGCAGCTTCAGGTCCGCGCCCGCGATGAAGACGCCCGGCTTCGCGCTCGCTAACACCAGCCCCTTTACGTCGGTGCGGGCGTGAAGTGCGGTGAGCGCGTCGCCGAACTCCGTCCACAGGTCGCGCGTGAGCACGTTCGCCCTGCTGCCCGGCTGGTCGAACGTGAGCACCGCGACGCCGTCCGGTCGCGTGGTGACTGTGATCGCCGACATGGTGACACCGGAAGGGCGCGGGGGCGACGCGGCCATTGTACCCTACCGCCACTGCCGCGGGATGCGCTCGCCCGGTTCGCGGCGCACGACCGGGTGCTGGTCCAGGCCCAACGCCGGCAACAGCCAGTCGTGCGTCGCGGTGCCGACGAACGCGCCGCTGTCCGCGTACCGCCCGGCCAGCTTGCTCGTGCCCGGTTCGCCCACGCGCAGCACCGGCTGGCGCAGCCACTGCAAGTTCGGGTCGGCGAACGTGACCGCGTGGACGCAGTGCTGAACGTCGCGGTTGCGGCCGAGCGAGTCGAGCGTGCGGAACCGCACCGCGCCGCTCGCCAGCGTGGCCGCCTGCTGCGCCGCCAGCGCGTAGCGGGTCGCGTCCGTCTCGAACGGCCCCCACATCGACACGCGGGCGTTGTTCTTCGCCATGATGTCGAACGTTTCCGCCAGCGTGAAATTCTTCCCGGTCGATGCGCGGAGCCGCGACGGCTCCACGGTCCGGTCCGCGGGCAGCCAACTGATCGTCACCTGCTCCACGGCCATCGCCCCGTCGGCGGCCGGCGTGGCTTTCACGAACGTCGCGAACGTGTGCGCGGTCCGCGGCTGGAACGGGATCGACTGCCCGCCGAACAGGACGACGTAGTAGCGGGGCGCCGGCTCCGCGGCAGGCGCGGGCACGGACGCGAGTACGAGTGCGACGAGGTGAGCGAGCATGGCGGAGTGTCCCCGGTGGCTGACTTCAAGATAGTCGGGGGGACATGCGGAACTTGTACCGATACGGGCGGAAGTGGGACAAAGGTGCGGAGCAGTCGGCGGCACAGGCCGCACAGGCGGAAATGACGAATACGGATTGATAAGTGATGAATGGAAGATAACACGCCGCCGACGGCTTCTAACAGTACAGCGCGGGTTCCTCGCCGTTTCGCAAGCTGTTCATCGGGGAGGACAACCGATGACGGAGCAGGAAATCGTGGCTCTGGGGCCGGCGTT
>JAYUBA010000453.1:0-6736 GCA_043741075.1 Frigoriglobus sp. | reverse complement strand
CCGCGCGATTCGGCATCACACCGGATCGAACCGCTCGCGTACACTGGTAATACCCGCCGAACGGCACTTCCGCGACGAGGCCCCCCGATGACGCGTACCCCACTGCCCTGGCTCGGCATCATCGTCGGCGTCGCCGCGCTGTGTCGTGCGTCAACTTCCGCGCGCCGACCGGCGTCGGGGCGCAGGAGAGGACTACGCCCGCGGCGCAACCGGACGCGCTCGACGCCCGGTTCGCCACGAAGGTGAAGCCGTTCATCGACAGCTACTGCATGTCGTGCCACGGGCCGAAGAAGCAAGAGGCGTCGCTCGACCTGAGTCGCGTCGCGACCGTCGCCGCGGTCGTGAAGAACGCGAAGGAATGGGAGATCGTCCTCGACAAGTTGCATACGAAGGAGATGCCGCCGGAGGACGCGAAGAAGCAACCGACCGCCGCGGAGCGCGACGAGGTGGTCAAGTGGATTCGCGAAGTGCGCGCCCGCAAAGCGGAGAAGTACGCAGGCGATCCGGGCACGGTGCTCGCGCGGCGGCTCAGCAACGCCGAGTTCGATAACACCGTGCGCGACCTCACCGGCGTCGATATTCGCCCGACGCGCGAGTTCCCGGTCGATCCCGCGAACCAGGCGGGGTTCGACAATAGCGGCGAATCGCTCACCATGTCCCCTGCACTGCTGAAGAAGTACCTCGCGGCGGCGCGGCACGTCGCGGATCACGTCGTGCTGAAGCCGGAGGGCTTCGCCTTCGCCCCGCACGTCGCGGTGACCGACAGCGACCGCGACAAGTATTGTGTCCACCGCATCATCGACTTCTACAAGCGGCATCAGGTCGATCTGGCGGACTACTTCCAAGCCGCGTGGAAGTACAAGCACCGCGCGAAACTCGGCCGCGCCGACTGGGACTTGGCCCGCTTCGCGGCGGATGCGAACCTGAGCGCGAAGTACCTCGCGCTGGTGTGGGCGTCGCTGACCAGAGGCGACAAGGACGCCGGGCCGGGCGCGGTGATGCGAGTTAAGTGGAACGAGATTCCCTCGGACGTGCCGCTTGCGGCTTCGCGGGCGGCCTGCACGCAACTCCGCGACCTCGTGACGAAGCTCCGCAAGCCGCTGAAACCGGCCGTGCCGAAGGTGGAAGTGAGCGGCATCTCGAACGGCAGCCAGCCGTTCATCCTGTGGCGCAACCGCTACGCCGCGAGCCGCCACCGCAGCTATTCGGGTGATGTCGTGGCGGACATGAGGAAGCTCGCGGAACAAGTGAAGGGCGACGCGGGCCTCACGAAGTTGCTCGCCGTGGAGAACCCCGACGCGGACACGGAAGCCGCGCTCCGCACCTCGCTCGAACGCTTCTGCTCCGTGTTCCCGGATGTGTTCTTTGTCGCCGACCGCAGCAGTGGTTCGACGACGCTCGACGCCACGAAGAACCGCCCGCTCACGGCCGGCTTCCACCTGATGCAGGGCTACTTCCGCGAAGACGCGCCGCTGTGCGAACTCGTCCTCAGCGACAAGGAGAAGCGCGAACTCGACGCGCTGTGGTTCGAGCTGGACTTCGTCGCGCTGGCCCCGATGCGGCAGTACAAGGACTTCATCTTCTTCGAGCGCGCCGAGCCGCCGCAGTTCATGAAGGACGCGGAGTTCGACTTCGCCCGCTCCGAAGACAAGGACTGCACGTCGGTCGAAAAGATGACGAAACTCGAAGCGGCGTATTTGGCGAAGGCGGCCAAACGCAAGGCGAGCGACGACGCGGTGAAGGCAATCAAGGAATACTTCGCGAACATCTCGGCGGAGGTGCGCCGCGTGGAGATAGCACGCGTCGCGGCCGAGCCGAGTCACCTCGAGGCGCTCCTGAAGTTCGCGGAGCGCGCCTACCGCCGCCCGCTCACGGCCGCGGAGAAGACCGACCTGCTCGCGTTCTACAAAGCGCTCCGCACGAAGGACGACCTCGGCCACGAGGACGCGATCCGCGACGCGCTCGCGTCGGTGCTGATGTCGCCGCACGTGCTGTACCGGGTCGATTTGGCGCAACAGGGCACGGGCGCCAAGGCGCTCACCGATTACGAACTCGCGAGCCGGCTCAGCTACTTCCTGTGGTCGAGCGTCCCCGACGACGAGTTGCTCGCCCGCGCCGCGGCCGGCGACCTGCACGAACCGGAGGTACTGAAGGCGCAGGCGAAGCGGATGCTCCGCGATTCCAAAGTGCGCGGCCTCGCGACCGAGTTCGCGGGGAACTGGCTCGACTTCCGCCGGTTCGAGGAACACAACGCGGTCGATCGCGTGCGGTTCCCGCAGTTCACCAACGACCTCCGGTCCGCGATGTTCGAGGAGCCGGTGCGGTACGTGATGGACGTGGCGCAACGGAACCGCTCGGTACTCGACCTGCTCCACGGCACCGACACCTTCGTGAACCGCCCGCTGGCGAAGCATTACGGCATGCCCGAACCGGCGAAGGACGAGTGGGTGCGCGTCGAGGGCGCGGACACGTTCGGTCGCGGCGGGCTGCTGCCGATGGCGGTGTTCCAGACGAAGAACGCGCCCGGCCTGCGCACCAGCCCGGTGAAGCGCGGCTACTGGGTGGTGAGTAAGGTGTTGGGCGAGCGCATCCCCGCCCCGCCGCCGACGGTGCCGGAGTTGCCGAAGGACGAGGCGAAGCTCGGCGACCTGACGCTGCCGCAGGTGCTCGCACGTCACCGCGCCGACCGGGCGTGCGCCGGGTGCCACAACCGCTTCGACGCGGTGGGGGTGGTGTTCGAGGGCTTCGGCCCGGTGGGGGAGCGCCGCACGCGCGACCTCGGCGGCAAGCCGGTGCAAATCACCGCGACCTTCCCGGACGCGAAGGAGCGTACCGGCCTCGACGGCCTCCGCGCGTACCTCCGCGACCAGCGCCAGGACGACTACCTCGACAACCTGACGAAGAAGCTGTTCAGCTACGCGCTCGGTCGCGGTCTGCTGCTTTCCGACCAGAAGCATCTCGACGCGGCCCGCGCGAAGCTCAAGGCCGACGACTACGCGTTCGGCAGCCTGGTGGAGTCGGTCGTGACCAGCCCGCAGTTCCGGACCAAACGCGGGAAAGACGACCCGCGGGAGTGATAGAATGGGCACTGGGAGGTTCACCCATGAGCGAAGCAGAAATCAACCAACGAGCCGCCGACCGCATCCGCGGCGCAGGCCAGTCGAACGGGAAGCAGTACCAGCCAGACGACTGCCTGGCCCTGCTCGACGGCCGCGTGGTCGCGGTCGCGAAGGACATCGGGGGCGCGTTGCGCGCGCTGCGGGCGCTCGATCCCGACCCGCGCCGCGGGATGATCGTGGAAGCGTGTCTTCCCGTTACCGATGTCATTCGGTGAGGGAGTCGAACCATGCCGGTAACTCACTTTCCTTGCCTCCTTGACGGGGATACGATTGAGGTCGCGTTCGCGGACCCGCGAGGCGGGACGGCCGTATATCGCCTGTTGGTGGATTCCGGGTTCACCGGCCAGAGTTCATTCGTGTTACCGATCCGTGCGGCCCACCTGGCTCATGCACAGGCGCCGGCAGCGCAAACCGCCGGGGCACTTCAAGGTGTCCAGACCCGCGTCGTTGTGGTGTGCCAGATCGCCGCGATTTCATTCCAGGCCACCGTGATGGCGATCCTGGCGGATACTTCGGGGCTGGCCCTCCCGCTAGGCGTTGATGGGATGGCCGGATTGAGGTTCCTCCGCCAGTTCCAACGCTGGGGAGCCGAGCGGGATGAATCCGGCGATTGGCGATTCTTCTTGGAAGTGGGCGCGCCATGAAACGGACCCATGTGACATACGGTCAGCTCCACCGCGCGTTGTCGCTGCTGGGCGTATCCCGGCGACCGGGTAAGGGCGAACCGCCGGCGAACGTGTACGAGCACCCGGAGAGGGGACCGATCGTCACTCTCGCCGCCTACCCCGACAGCGACCGGGTTCTCGACTATCATCTCGCGGCACTGCGAACGCTGCTGGACAACTTCGGCATCGCCGACCCACTGACGTTCGATACCGAACTCCAAAAAGCGGGGTGAGCAGATCGGTTCGGCCGATCAACTGCCCGGACCTACAATCTCCCTTGCGCGGCCGCGCCGGCTCCGCCTACACCGACCACGCCTCCCCCGACACCACATGATCGACGCCGTCGCCAAGCTGTTCCCGCGGTTCGCCGAACTCGCGCCCGAGCGCGAGCTGGAGAACGTGTCGCCCCCGGCCTCCGCGGCCGAGGTGCTCGCGCTCGAAGCCGAACTCGGCCTGCCGCTGCCCGACTCCTACAAGGCGCTGCTCCGCTGCGCCCGCGGGTTCTGGGTGCTCGGCGGGGTCGTCAAGTTCGGCGTCCGACACCCGTTCGTCCACCGGTTCCAGCCGTTCAGCCGGCTCACCGACCCGCAACAGCGGATGGTCACCATCCAGGGCGGGAAGTGGCCGCCGCCCAGCGAAGGCATGTTGTGCTTCGCCGAGTGCTCGATGGAGGCCGACGGCGATCAGGCGCTGTTCGACACCCGCGGCGGGCTGATCGACGGCGAGTACCCCGTCGTGTACTACGCCCACGAGCACTGGCCCCCGTCGGTGCGGCGGCTCGCCCCCGGCTTCGCGACGTTCATCGAAGAGTTCCTCGAATACACCGAGTTCAAGCAGTAACCCGCCGGGAACCACCCATGCCGAAGCCGCACCCGCCCGCGATCAGCCGCCGCGCCGTCCTCCGCGGGGTCGGCGCGACCGTCGCGCTGCCGTGGCTCGAAGCGTTCCCGCTCGTCGCGCGCGGGGCGGAAAAAGCCGCGCCGCCGAAGCGGTTCGCGGCGCTGTTCATGGGCAACGGCATCAGCCCCAAGAACTGGGGCGCGACGGGCGCCGGGGCCGGGATGGAACTCGCCCGGAGCCTCGAACCGCTCACGCCGTTCCGCGCGAAGCTGAACGTGCTGTCCGGGCTGTTCAACAAGAGCGCGACCGGCGTCGGCATCCACCCCGGCCAGACCGGGAACGTCCTCTCCGGGGCCGCGCTCCAGAAGGGCGCGGTGCTGCGCGGCGGGGTCAGCGTCGATCAGGTACTCGCGAAGCACTTCGAGGACGAGACCGCGCAGCCGAGTCTCGTGCTGGGGTGCGAGCAGCCGATCACCGGCTACCACGAGTCGAACTTCTCGATGGCCTATAGCTCACACATCTCCTGGATGGACGCGACCGCGCCGGTGCCGATGGAGGTGTACCCGTCGCTCGCGTTCGACAGCCTGTTCGACAGCCAGGGCACGAAGCGTGCGGTGAGCATTTTGGATCGCGTGAAGGACCAGACCGCGGCGATCACGCCGAAGGTCAGCGGCGCGGACAAGGCCAAGCTCGACGAGTACCTGACGAGCGTGCGCGAGGTCGAGAAGCGCGTGTCGGCC
The DNA here is from genome assembly GCA_043741075.1 of Frigoriglobus sp. Taxonomy (GTDB): domain Bacteria; phylum Planctomycetota; class Planctomycetia; order Gemmatales; family Gemmataceae; genus Gemmata. Next base: position 1,372 of record JAYUBA010000453.1, on the reverse strand, counting down.
ACACGAGCGGCGAAGGACAAGGCCGACGGCAGCGGCAAGCCGGCGTTCGCGCTGAAGCGGCCCGACAACGGCCTGCCCGAAGACATCCGCGAGCACATGCGGCTCATGTGCGACATCATCGCGCTCGCCTTCCAGACCGACAAGACCCGCGTCGCCACGCTGCTGATGTGCCGCGACCTGTCCGGCCTGTTCTACCCGTTCCTGAACGTCCGCGAGGCGCACCACCCGGCCTCGCACAACGAGGAGTCCGACGCCTACGAGCGGGTCACGCGCTACTACGTCGGCCAACTCGCGTACCTGGCCGGCAAGCTCTCAGCGATGAAGGAGGGCGAGACGACGGTGCTGGACAACGCGTGCCTGATGTTCGTCTCGAACATGTGGGCGGGCAGCAAGCACGATTCGGGCAAGCTCCCGGTGCTGACGGTCGGCGGCCTGGGCGGCACGCTCGCCACCGGCCGCGTGATCGACTACACCGGCAAGGGCGACGAGAACCGCCGCCTGTGCGGGCTGTACCTCGGCCTGCTCAACCGCATGGGCGTGAAGGCCGACAAGTTCGGCGACGCGACCGCCCCGCTCGCGTCTTTGTAGCTTCCAGCCTGTCCTTGCTCGGACAGGCTGGAAGCCTGTCCTACTTCAGCGGCTGAATCTCCCATTTGCGCATGTACAGCTCGAACCCCTCAACTTGTAGCAGAATCTTCCCGGCCGCGGGGGTCACGTCGTAGGCGCGGTTCACCTTCACCCCGTTCACCGACACGGTGATCTTCGCCCCGTCGCACACGCACTCCACCCGCGTCCACTCCCCGAGTTTGCTCTCCACGTCGTCCTTGCCGTTGGTGTCGAGCAGTTCCTTGAAGTCCGGGTCGTGCTTGTTCCACCACAACTGCCGGCCGGTGAAACTCGTCTTCTCGCCGCCGTCCTTCCAACGCGGGCGCTTGTCCGGGCCGAGGACGACATCCGACGTGATCTGAACGGGGATCGTCGCGCCCTTCTCGTCCTTACCGCGAATCACGATCAGGTCGCCGACGCACCCCTGCGCGAGCTGGCACTCGACGCACGACATCCAGGTGCCGTTGGCCGCGCCGCCGTCCGGGCCGGTCGCGTGGAGCAGCAGCCCGGAGTTGCGGACGTACTTCCCGCCGTCGGTCCTCTTGCCCCACTTGTACTCGACCACGACGCGGTAGTCCTTGTACGCCTTCTCGGTGGCGAGGTAGCCGAAGCCGTCGCCGGTGATGTGCAGGTTGCCGTCGGTGACGCGAAACACCTTCTTCGGGTCGTCGCGCTTGCTGTCTCTCAGCCAGGTCGTAAGCCCCGACAGGTCTTTCCCGTTGAACAGCAGCGTGACTTCCTTCGGCGCGATCGGCTCGTCGGCCGC
>JAYUBA010000452.1:0-1994 GCA_043741075.1 Frigoriglobus sp. | reverse complement strand
TGGTGCGCCGCCGCCGACTTCTTCGCCGCCGACGAGGTGAGCGCCTCCTCGATGACCGACGCGCGGTCCCGGTGCTCCTTGATGATGGTGCCCAGCGTGGTCGGCGGCGGCGGCGGCTCCGGCTCCTCGTCCTGGTAGAACTCGAGCTTGTCCTCGTCGAACTGCCAGTCGCCGACGGCGGGCGCGGCGGCCGGGGCCGGGGCGGCCGGGTTCGGCGCGGCCGGCGTGGGCACCGGCGCGACCGGGTTCAGCGCCGCCTTGCCCGCCTTCGGCTCGAACGACCGCGCCACGATCTTGCCCACCTTGGCGCCGATGTGCCGCATCTCCTCGGCGAACATGAGCGCCAGGAACGCGCCGCCGAACGGCAGCGCGAGGTACAGCGTCACCGCGCGGCCCCACGGGGTGCCGAAGAACACCGACACGAACCGCTGGATCCACCGCAGGTAGAACTCGCCGCGGCGGTACACGCCGTCCAGCGCGTACGCCATCCCGGTGTCGGCGCGCAGGAGCGCGTCGCCCCCGACGAACTCGCCGACGCCCGCGAGGTCGGGCAGCTTCAACTGGTTCCGCGCCACCGCGTCCCGCAGGTCGCTAATGCGCAGGTACCCGCGGTCGCACACGCGGTCGAGCAGTTCGGCCACGAGCTTGTCGCGCGCGACCTCTTCGACGCGGGTGGCCGGCACCAGCCCGGCGGCGGTGATGGTGCTCACGATGATCGGCGTGAACGCGTGCCGGATGTCGTGTTCGCGGCGGTGGATCTCGTGGTGAACGAGCCGGTCGAGGCGCAACTGTTCCAGCTCGCCGAGGCCGGCGCGGAGGAGTTGCTTGTGCGCCTTGCGGAACGCCATGAGCACCATCACCGGGCGCGCGTGCGGCAGGTGCCGGCGGATCGGCCGCTTGCCGAGCGTGCGCAGGTACTCCGGCAGTTCGACCGCGTACACCTCGCGCGAGTAATCGGCCGGGATGCGCTGGAACTCGTACAGGCACCGCGCGGCCCGCGGCCAGATGCCCTTCGCGGCCAGCGGGAGCAACGGCCCGAGCGCTTGCCGCCACTCCTCGCGCGTGTCCGCGTCCCAGTCCAGCATTTCGCCGAGCCGGTCCACCAGTTGGCCTACCGCGGCGAGCGCGCCGGTCATCGCGCGCTCGCGGTCGGGTCCGCTGGTGGCCCCGGCGGCCTGGGTGCGCAAGATCGCGGCGCGGACCACGTTCCCCTTCCGCTCCGCGTCAGTGGCCTTCTGGAGCAGCGCGGCTATCCCGCCGGCGGGCGGCGCGGCGGCGTCCGCGCGCGCCGCGGTCGGGGGCGCGGTCCACCGCTCGTCCGCCGGGGTCTCGCGCTCCGGGTCCGCGGCCCCGGCCGGGCGGGCCGCGGTCAGCAGCGCGTCCGCGGCCACGTCCTCCGCCAGCGCGGCGCGGACCGCGTGCCCGTGGGGCAGGGCGGGGAAGAACTCTTCGACCGCGTGCGCGGTGAAGTGGTCGAGGTCGAGGTACGCCGCCGCGAACGTGCGGTACACGTCCACGTCCCCGGCCCCGGCCGCGATCAGGTGCTCGGTTTCCAGCACGAAGCGGATCTCGCGGGCTGCGGCCGGGCCGAACCGGTTCAGCCGCAAGTGGCACGCCTCGGCGCTCAGCGCGCCGGACGCGAGTTTCACGTCGATGGCGTTCATCACCGCGGCGCGGTACAGCACCCGCCAGTAGACGCGCAACTGCTCGTCGGGCGGTCGGTCGTCGATCATCCGGTCGTCCGGGTCGGTGACGAGCAGGAGCCGCGACTCGGTGCCGCTCAGCACCTCGCGCGGGAGCACGTCGGCCGCGGCGAGGTCGGCGCGGGTGAGCCAGAACGGCAGGTCGGGGTTGGTCGGGAGCAGACGGCCGCGGTCGATGAGGAAGTGCAGAACCTGCCGCAGGTGCCGCTCGTGAACGAGCCGTAGCGCCGGCTCGACGGCCCGCAAAATCGGTTCGAGGCTCGAATCGTGGGACAACGCCGGCTCCTCGTT
>JAYUBA010000451.1:0-1995 GCA_043741075.1 Frigoriglobus sp. | reverse complement strand
ATCGAAGACTCTGCCCCGGCCACCCAAAATCGACGAGTCGCACCCTTACGCGCCCGCGCCCGGCACCGCCGCGCCTTCGAGGACGGCCCGCACCACCTGGTCCTGGCGGAACGGCTTGAACAATACGTGCCGCATCCCGTCGGCGCGAGCCTTCACGACCGAGTGGGCCTCGTCGTACCCGAACCCGGTCGTCAGCGCCACCACCGCCCGCGGGCACGCCGCGCGCAACCGGCGGTAGCACTCGTACCCGCCCATGTCCGGCGGCTTCACCTCCTGGAAGATCGCGTCGTACCCGGCGTCCGCCGCCAGTGCGACCCCGTCGGCGCCGGTGCCCGCGGTCTCCGCCGTCGCACCCAACCGGCCGAGCAGCAGGTGGACCTGCCGCCGCAAGCGCTCGTCCGACTCGATCACCAGCACCCGCTTGCCCGCCAGTGGGGCCGCCGACTTTGGCGCGGCGGTCAGGTCGCGCCCCACCTGCGCGATGCTGTCCTTCACCCGCCGGGCGGCGACCAGCACGCGGCGCAGCCGGTCGGCCGCGTCCGGATCGTTCGCCCCGAGGCGCTCCAGCAGCACGGTCGCCCCGGCCAGCACCTCGTCGAGCGGGAGCGCGACCTCCTTGTTCACCGCCTCGATCGACTGCCCGGCGGTACTCACCTGTTGCGCGCTCAGGAGGTCGAGCGTGTGCAGGGCCGCGGCGATCTCCTTCGAGAACAGTTCGGTGAACTGGAGGTCGTCCGGGCCGAACCCGTTGGCCCGCGGGCTTTCCACGTTGAGGGTGCCGATCACCTCGTCCTGGAACTTGAGCGGCACCGTCATCGAACTGCGGGCACCGGCGGCCCCGGCCAGGTAGTGCGGGTCGTCGGCCGTATCGGCGCACAAGTAGCTCGCGCCCGTGGCGGCCACGAACCCGGTCACGCCGTTGTCGGTGGTGCGGGCGTACAGCGCGCGCCCCGCGGCCTCCGGCAGCATCCCGTCCTCGAGCAGCGGCTTCAGCTCGCCCGTCGTGCGGTCGAGCAGCCGCACCTCGATGGTGTCGTAGTGCAGCAGGTCGCGGATGGTGCGGCGCAGGTTGGACTTGAGCAGCTCGACGCGGGACGCCACGTCCATCTCGGTGAGCTGGTCCGCTTCGAGGCCGGCGAGTTCGCGGCCGGCGGCGTGCAGGGCGTCGAGCTTCTGCTGCTGAATGACCTGCGGGGTGACGTTGCGGACGATGACGATCAGCCCGGAAACCGACCCGTCGGCACCGACCACCGGGCACACGTCGGCTTCCAGGAACGGCCGCGCCAGCCCGCCGCCGCCGTGCAGCCGGAGCGACATCGGGACGCCGGCGCGGGCCGGCGCGAGCGGGTCGGCCGGGTCGAGCGGCGCGGCCGGTTCGCCCTCGGTGTGCTCGACGGACACGCGGTCGCAGCCCAGGGCCGCGAGCAGCGGCTGGCCCACCGGTTCGCCGGCGGCGGCGGCGCGGAACACCGGGTTCGCCCACACGACGACGCCGGCCGCGTCGAGGACGGCCAGCCCCTTCTCGATGTGGCCGATGATGAGTTCGTCGCGGCGGAACCGGTCGAGCAGCCCGGCCACGACCTCGGGGGACGCGACCACGGCGGCGAACCCGCCGTCGTGGAGCCGGCGGGCGATCTCGGCCAGGTCGTTGGACACCGGTTCCACGTCCGCCGCCGCGGCGAGCGCGCCGTCGAGTGGCCCGACGGACGGGCCGATGAGCAACAGGCGGGGACGGTCGGGCACGACACCTCCGGGGCACGGCGGACGTGTCGAATTATAGCCGCTGGTGCCCCGCGCCCGCAAGCGCGCGGTGTCCGCGAATCGCGGGTTCGGGCGCGGGCGCGGGCGCGGGCGCGGGCGTATAAGCGGCCGGCGGTGCTGTCGGACGCACCCCGTCGCTGACGCTCCGGGTTCGCCTAAGGACGAGGCGAACCCGGAGCGTCAGCGACGGGGTGCGTCCGACAGCACCGCCGGCCGCTTATACGCCCGCGCCCG
>JAYUBA010000450.1:0-1996 GCA_043741075.1 Frigoriglobus sp. | reverse complement strand
GGGGCCGGGGGGATAGGTTCTTCCGACTTCACCAGCCTCCTGTTCTCGCTCGCGGTGGTGCCCGGCGTGTTCGAGGTCGCGTACCGGCCGCACCGGCTGCGAATCCCGCGGTCGCCCACCTGCCTCACCTGCGGCACGCCCGCACCGACGCCGACCGGAGACGCACTCGATGCCGCGGTGGACGACGCGCTGGCTCGACTGGGCGCGCGATAACTGGTTCCGGCGCGCCCGCCCGCGCCCGCTCTCCGCGGCCGTCGGGTACGAGCGCGCCGGGGCCGCGCGCTGGGACGCGCCGGTGCCCTGGACCGCCGACGCGGCCGTCGTCGATATACTCCTGAGCCTTCCCGTACACGCGCGGCGCAAGACGGACTTCGCGTTCCGCCTGCCGTTCGCCACCTTCCCCGCCGACGCGATCCGCCCGGACCTCGACGACCGCCAGCGGGTCACGTTCCGCTTCCCGGTGCCGCTCGACTCGGTCCGCGGCGACCTGCTCTGGAAGGGCCGCGTCCTCGCGAGCGTCCCGGTTCAGGTGCTCACGCCGGCGTCGTTCCTCGCGGGGCTGGCGCTCGCGAACGCGACCGTCGCCGTGCGGCTCGGCGGGAGCACCGTGGCCGCGACTTCGTTCGTCCCGGACCGCTGTGAGGCGCTCCTCACGGCCGCCGTGTTGCGCTGCCACATGCCGCTCGCGCCGCTCGCCGAACTCGGCCTGAGCGCCGTCTTCCACGACGACGCGACGGGCCGCACCCACACGGTTCCGGTGGCGCTCACCGCGGCACAACTGGCGCGCCCCGAGGCGGTGGTCGCGGCCGTATGCCCGGACCCGCCGCGCGCGGTCGGCGGGTGGTGGGTGACGTGGACGGCGGGGGACCGCACGCTCGCGACGCAGCGGGTCCACGCGATCCCGGCGGAGCGGTTCGAGGCCGGCGTCCGCGTGCTGGAAACGCGGTTCGCGGTGGCCGGTACCGGCGGCGCGGTGCGCACGACGAAGCTGCCGCCGTCGCTCGTCGGGGCGGAGCGCGTCGGCCCGTGCTTCGTGCTGAGCGGGAGCGAAGCGGGCGCGGCCGGCGTCTGTCGCTTCGAGGTGCTGGGCGTCTCGGCCGGCGAACCCGACCCGGTGCTCCGGCGGGAGGCCGAGGCGGTGGTGACCGACGCCCCGGCGGTGTTCGTGCCGGCGCTGTTCGACGCGGCGGAAGTGTCGCGCGTGAGCGGCTTCGAGTTGCGGCTGAACGGCCGATTACTGGGCTTCGCGTCGCTGCGGCCGGTGCCCGCGGCGGCGGTCAACGGCGAGGGCGGCTTCACCCCGCCGCCGGACTTCGCGTGGTCGTCCGCCGCCGACGACGAGTTGGCCGACCGGCTGAAGCGACTTTCGTAAGAGTGGGGGTGATGGGGCGAACGGGTGAAGGGGTGAAGGGGTGGCTTTGTCTTCGCCCTCTCCCCTTGCGGGAGAGGGTGGCGAGGCTTTGCGAGCCGGGTGAGGGGTGAACGTCACTCCACCCGCATCGCTTACCCCTCACCCGGTCGGCGAAGCGCCGACCACCCTCTCCCGCAAGGGGAGAGGGCCAGAAGCACAACCCCGGCTTCATCCCCACTCTGCTACCGCGCCCACGGCGGCTTGTCGTCCCAGTGGTCGTCGGTCCAGTCGCGCTGCTGGAGCAGTTGGTAGCTGGTGTACGCGAGCAGCCCGAACAGGATCGCGGTGAAGACGGAGCCGGGCGGAACCCACCACGGCAGTTGCGCCATCACGTTCACGCCGAATCGGCTCGTGTCGATTTCGCACAGCAGCGAGTACGCGACCATCAGTAGCGCGACGACGAAGGACACCTTGAGCGAGATGCGCTTGCCGCGCGTGCCCCACTTCATGCCGCACAGCTCGCGGCTCACCTGCCCGCCGTCCAGTGGGAACACCGGCAACAAATTGAACAGACCCCAGATCAGGTTCACCCAGACGAGTTGCCGGTACAGGAACCACAGTTCGGGTCCGTTCGGCGCGCGGCCG
>JAYUBA010000449.1:0-6749 GCA_043741075.1 Frigoriglobus sp. | reverse complement strand
TTACGCCCCCCGCTCAGGAACGGGCGTCGATAACCACCCGCGGGAGTACCTTTCGTGACCAAGTGGCAGTACACGACGGCCCAGTTCATCACCCGCGGGCTGGGCGACGACTCCGGCGCGGCCGACCTGGAGGCCGCGATGAACCAGCACGGGGCCGACGGCTGGGAACTGGTGTCGTCCGTGGTGTACCACAACGTCGAGGCCCAGCAGGACGTGCTGCTGCTCGTCTTCAAGCGCCCGGTCGCCGTTTGAATGAGGGCGTCGCGCCTCGTTCCAGTTTTGCAACCCGGTCCGCCTGCCGACTCACCTTCACCCGGCCGCGGGGCCGGCGTACCATTGCGGTATGCTCCGCGAACTGGCCGTCCAAAATCTCGCGCTCATCGAAGATGTGCGCGTCGAGTTGCACGCGGGCTTCTGCGCCTGGACCGGCGAGACCGGGGCCGGGAAGTCGCTCCTCCTCGGCGCGCTCGGCCTCTTGCTCGGGGAGCGCGGCAGCGCCGACCTCATCCGCACCGGCGCGGACGAACTCCGCGTCACCGGGCGGTTCGAACTCACCCGCGCCGAACAGCGCGCCGCCGCCGCCGAGATTCTGCAAACCCCGGTCGAGGAGGACGACCTCATCCTCACGCGCCGGCTGTCGCGCTCCGGCCGCAGTTCGGCGCTCGTGAACGACGTGCCGGTCGCGGTGTCTACGCTCAAACGCATCGGCGAAATGCTCGTGGACGTTCACGGCCAGCGCGAGAGCTACTCGCTCCTTCAACCCGCGTACCAACTCGAACTGCTCGACGCGTTCGGCAAGCTCACCGACCAGCGCGCGAAGTACGTCGCGAAGGCCGACCGCGTCCGCGAACTGCGGTCGCAGTTCAAGACGCTCTCCGACGCGAAACTGGCCCGGCAGCGGGAGCTGTCGCTCGTCCGCTTCGAGCGCGAAGACCTCGACAACGCGAAGCTCGCGCCCGGCGAACTCCCGGCGCTCGCGAAGGAGCGCGAGCGGCTGATTCACGCACAGAGCCTCGCGCAGTTCACGAGCGGCGTCGCGGCCCGGCTCTCGGACGACGACGGCGCGGTTGTGGAAGTGCTCGGCCGGCTCATCAAGGACGCGCACAAGTGGGCGTCGTTCGACCCGAAGCTCGCGGAGGTGAGCCAGCGGCTCGACGCCCTTCGCCCGGAGATCGAAGACCTCGCGGACACCTGTCGCGACCTCGCGGAGCGGTTCGAGGCCGACCCCGACCGACTCGAAGAAGTCGAAAAGCGAATCGCGCTCCTGAAAAAGCTTCAGCAGCGCTACGGCAAAACCCCAGACGAACTCATCACTTACCGCGACACGCTCGACGCGAAGGAGGCCGACCTTCAGAAGCAGGAGGACGACCTCACCGGCATCGACGGCCTGCTCCGCGCGGCTTACGCCGAGATGAAGGACGCGGCGACGGCACTCAGCAAGGCCCGCGCGAAGGTGGCGAAGAAGCTCGCGGCCGACGCGCAGAAGCACCTCTCCGACCTGGGAATGCCGAAGGCGAAGCTGGACGCGTCAATGGAGGTGATCGCGCTTCCCGACGACCCGATGGCCGGCGATGTACCCGCCGCGGGCATCGACCAGCTTGAGTTGATCCTCACGGCCAACCCCGGCGAGCCGGCCCGGCCGCTGCGGAAGGTGGCGAGCGGTGGCGAACTGTCGCGCACCATGCTCGCGCTGAAGACCGTGCTCGCGGCCCACGACCCGGTGCGCACGCTGGTGGTGTTCGACGAGATCGACGCGAACGTGGGCGGCCGGTTGGGCGACGTGCTCGGGCAGAAGCTTGCGGCGCTGGGCCGCTCCCATCAGGTATTATGCGTGACGCATTTGCCGCAGGTGGCGAGCTACGCGGCGTTTCAGTGGACGATCCGTAAGACTTCGACCGCGAAGCGCACCGCGACGACGATCGCCCAACTGACGACGGACGAGGCCCGCGTGGAGGAACTGGCGCTGATGCTCCGCGGCGAGTCCCGGAGCGAAACGACGCGCAAGGAAGCCGCGGAGATGCTGCACGCGGCCGAAAAGCAACGCGGGGGGGTGACGGAATGAAAGTCGCGACCTGGAACCTCGATCAACTCCGCTCTAACGGCGCACGGGCCGCGCGACAGCGCGAAGCCATCCGCACCATCAACGCCGACGTTTGGGTGTTCACAGAAACGCAGCGCGACTTCACCCCCGGCCCCGGCTACGACTGCATCGCGTGTTCGACTCCCGCGCCCGACCTACCCAACTCGGTAGCTCGGTGGGTCGCGATCTGGTCGCACCTTCCAGCCACAGTGGTGAATCTCACGGCCGACCTCGAACGGGTCGCTGCAATCCGACTCAAAGACACCAGGGGCGCTCACCAAGAACGTAAGCGACCATTACGGCGTGTGGGCTGAATTGGACTGGTAACGAGCCGCGACCGGGAGGGAGCGGGCCAGTTACTTACCCCCCAACTGTGACTGGCGCGCTCCCTCCCGGTCTCGATTCGATTAGCGCCCCGGCCCCGACAGGGTGAACGCGGCCCACAGCAGCGGGTGCGCCTTCCCGTCCTTGCCCGGCTTGATGTCCGCTTCGCCGCCCGCGCCGGGCACCTCCTCGAACTTGCCGCGGAACCCCTTCGCCAACGCCGGGATCGCGGCGGGGTCGCGGTAGATCGCCAACTGCGCTTGCCGCAGCGCCTCCATCGGGGACAGGTTCTTCTCCCAGAGGTTGCGGTAGAACAGGGCCATCAGCGCCGCGGTCGATTGGTCGGGCACCTTCCACAACGACGCGACCACGTCCCGCGTGCCGGCCAAGTGGAACGCGCGCTGCAAGCCGAACGTGCCCTCGCCGCCGGCCACGTCGCCGAGGCCCGTTTCGCACGCCGACAGCACCGCGAGGTCGAGGCCGGACAGGTCGAGGTCGATGAGCGATTCACCGGTGACGATCCCACGGCCGGGCGTCGTCGGGTTGTTGGCGCCCGCGAACACCAAGCCCGTCATCACGAGCGGGCTGTTCGCGGCGCGGCCGATGCGCTCCCCGCGCATCGACTTCTCGTAGTCCTTCTCATCGAGCTGAAAGATCGAGCGGAACGACGGGTCGGCGAAGAATCCGTGCGTCGCGAAGTGCGCGTACTTCGCCTTCGGGAGCGCCGCGAGAACAGCGGCGGCGGTCGCCTTCTCATCCTTGAGGGCGGTGACGGGCAGTTTCTTCGCGGTGGCGACCTTGAAAACGCCGGTGGCCTCGTCCGCGGTGCCGGGGAGGAACGACCAACCCAACTTCGCGCCCGGCTTCACGAGGGGGTCGCCGCGAGTGGCGACGGCGTTCGGCGCGGGCGGGGCGCGGTCGGCGTCGTACTTCACCCCGCCCACGACGAGCGCCCCGGTGGGCGGGTTCTTGAGCGGGTCTTGCGGCCAGAGTTTATCGAGCAGGAACGGGGCGTGCGGGATCGTCGCGACGGCGAAGTCTTCGAGCAGGATGGTGCCGGGCTTGTCACCGGGCAGCGCGCCCCACGGCACGCGGCACAGCGCCGCGTCCGGGCAGACGTACACGGTCTTGATGCCGGCGGGCAGTTGCTTGCGCACTTTGTCCCACACCAGTTCGCGGACCTTCGCCGGGAGCGCCGTGGGGATGTCCTTGCCGCTGGTGATGGCCTCGCGCCACGACGCGATGGCCAGTTCGATCTTCGCGGCCGTATCGAGGTCCACCCAGGCGATCTTGTCTTTCGTCACTATGAATGCCAGATAAGAGGGCGTCTGCTTCACTGTCTCGTCGACAGGCTTGTCGTTGTCGAACTCGAAGAATTGATACCACGCGAAATCCACCACGGCGGCAGCTGGTGGCAGTGCCTTTTGGAGGTCGGCGAGCGTCGCGGCGTCGAGCGTGTCGATGCGCGCCACGGCCGGGAGCTGCGACGACAGTTGCGAGTTCAAGGCGGCGATGGTGTCCTCGTAGGCTTTTAGCTCAGCTTCGCGTTGCGTGAGCGTGCCGGGGTCCTTCGCGGCGGGGGCGAGGAGCAACTCGGCGCGGCGTCGGCGCGCGTCGGCGAGTCGGGCAAGCGTGGCGGCCAGAGCCGGGTCGGTGGCGGCGGCCCGCGCCTGGAGTTGCCTCTGCTCGAAGACGCGGGCGACGGACCCCTTCGCCGACCACACAATAGGGTAGGCGGTCGCGGGGTCGTAAGCGGCGGCGGGATCGGCGGAGCGCGTTCGTGCCACCGAAAGGTACACGTCGCGGGTGTACGGCTGCGCCTGAATCAGGGTGAGCGTCTCCCCTTCGCCCTTCTGCTTCGCGTAGGCGACCGTCATCCGTCTGTACATGGCCAGCGCGTCCCTGCTGGTCGCCTCGGCGTCGGCCAGCTTGCCCTGGGCCTGGTACAGAGTGGCCAGGTTGTTCAGGCTGTTGGCCACGTCGGGGTGATCCCTGTCCTGGAACAGCCGCTTGCCCCGGGCGACCACCTCCTTGTAGAGCGGCTCGGCGTCCGACCACTTCCCCTGGAGCTGGTACAGCAGCGCCAGGTTGTTCAGCGTGTAGCTCACCTCGGGGTAGTCCCTGACCTTGGACAGCCGCCGGTACATGGCCAGCGCGTCCTTGAACATCGGCTCGGCCTCGGCCAGCTTGAACTGGTTGAGGTAGAAGGTCGCCAAGCCGCGCATGCTGCCGGCCACCGCGGGGTGGTCGCCCTTGAACAGGCGCTTGCTCATGTCCAGCGCCTCCTTGTGAAGCGGCTCGGCCTCGTCCGGTTTCCCCTGTTTCTGGTACAGTGCCGCCAAGTTGCCCAGGCCGCCCGCCACGTCGCGGTGGTCGCCGTCCTTGTGCAGCCGCTTGCACATGGCCAGCGCGTCCATGAACAGTGGCTCGGCGTCGGCCAGCTTGCCCTGTTTCTGGTACAGTGCCGCCAAGCTGCTCAGGCTGGCGGCCACGTCGGGATGGTCCTTGTCCTTGAACAGGCGGCGGCGCATGGCCAGCGCCTCCCTATGGAGCGGCTCCGCGCCGGCCCACTTCCCCTGTTGCTCGTAAACGGTCCCCAGATCGTGCAAGCTGCCGGCCAGTTCGGTGTGGTCCTTGTACAGCCTGCGGCGCGTGGCCAGCGCATCCTTGAACAGCGCCTCGGCCTCGGCCAGCTTGAACTGATCCACGCACAGGTTCCCCAGGTTCTTGAGGCTCGTAGCCACGTCGGGGTGGTCCTTGTCCTTGAACAGGCGGCGGCGCATGGCCAGCGCCTCCCGGTGGAGCGGTTCGGCGTCGGCCGGGTTCCCCTGCTCCGCGTACAGGACCGCGAAGTTGCACAGGCAGAGGGCCAGGTCGCGGTGGTCCTTGTCCCTGAACAGCCGCCGGTACATGGCCAGTGAGTCCTTGTAGAGGGGCTCGGCGTCGGTCGGCTTCTCCTGCTTCTGGTACACGCCCGCCAGGTCGAGCAGGCCGCCCGCTACGTCGGGGTGATCCCTGCCCTTGGACAGGCGCTTGCGCATGGCCAGCGCGTCCTTGAACAGCGGCTCGGCGGCAGCCAGCTTGCCCTGGTCCCGGTATAGCGATCCCAAATTGGTCAGGCAGACGGCCACGTCGGGGTGGTCCTTGTCGTTCACCAGCCGCTTGATCATACCGAGCCCCTCCTTGCGGAGCGGCTCGGCGTCGGCCAGCTTCCCCTGAGACCAGTACAGGTTCGCCAGGTTGTTCAGACTGGCGGCCACCATGGGGTGGTCGCCCTTGAACAGCCGCCTGTTCATGGCCAGCGCGTCCTTCCACAGCGGCTCGGCGTCGGCGCCCCTCCCCTGCTCCCAGTACATGATTCCCAGGTTGTTCAGGCACTGGGCCAGGTTCGGGTGGCCGTCGAGATACTCGGCCTTCGGGTACAGCCGGCGGGCGATCTCGACGGAGGACTCGGTCGCCTTGATCGCGTCCGGCACCTTCCCGGCCTGATACGCCTCGACTCCGGCCATCATCGAATCCCGCAGCTTCGTCTCCAGATCCTTGCGCTCTTCGGGTGTGAGCTCCTTAGGCGGGTCGTCCGCGGTCGCGGGCACGGCGAGCAGCGCGCACGTCAGCGCGCAGGTTACGAGCAGCATGAAGCGGGTCATGGACGCACCTTACTTTCTGCCCGTCGGGCAAAACTCATTGGAACTGGTGTCTCGGTGATGCAGAACACCTTCGCCGTTAGTCGAGCAAGCCGGCGAGTTCCTCGCGGACTCGCGTCAGCACCCGGTTGCGGGCCAGGTACACCGCGTTCGCGGACACGCCCAGTTCGCCACCCACCTCCGCCGCCGGGCGGCCGTCCAGCACGAACCGCGTGAACGCGGCCCACGTCGCCGGGGCGAAGTCCGGACGCACCAGTTCCAGCGCGCGGCGCACCAGGTGCCGTCGATACTCGCCTTCGTCCGGGTCGTTCGACGCCGGAAGCGCGGCGACCGTGGCAAGCCCGTCGGCACCGGGCAGCGCACGCGTGGCCGGGCGCAGCCGGAAGTCGCGGCCCTCGTTCCGGCAGATCGTGAACAGCCACCCGCGGAACGTGCGCCCGTCGCGGCACTCGTAGCCCGGTAGGAGCCGGATCAGCTTCACGAGGACGGTTTGGGCGAGGTCTTCGGCGTCGGCGTTCTGGAAGCCCTGGAGGTGCGCCCACCGCACCAGTAGCGGGGCGTACAGCCGGACGAACCGGTCCCACGCGTCGGGGTGACCGGGGCGGCGCAACCGGTCGAGCAGCGTGAGCGACGTGGTCGGCATGTTGATATGAGCATACGCCAAGGCCGGCGCGCGTGAAAGGCTGTAGCCGCGGTGGGTC
>JAYUBA010000448.1:0-1998 GCA_043741075.1 Frigoriglobus sp. | reverse complement strand
ACAAGGCGCTGACGCACGATCTCGGAAGCCGCACGCACTATCACCCGGTAAACAGGCCGTCTGAAGTTGTCGCGTCCAGCGAGAAGTCTCGATTTTTGGGTAATCCACGACTACGCCACGATGCTGTACAAGATGGCGCGATACGAAGAGGCCATCAACGTTTACCTGGCTGCCGTCGAGCGGTTCGCGGGCGAGCGTTGGGGGCTGTACAACCAGTTGGGGCACTTGCACCGCTATCGCGGGGACTTCGCAATCGCCGAACAATGGTACCAGAAGGCGGTCGATGAAGGCCCGGATGAGGTGGCGAGCTACGTCTTCTTGGGCGCTGTTCAGGCGCGGCAAGGCAAGCTGACGCGAGCGGAGGAGACGCACCGCAAAGGTACTCAATGCCCTGAGGGGCCGGTCGATGAGGCGCACCACAACCTCGGCTTGGTCCTCCGCGGCCAGAACCGACTCGCGGAAGCGATGGAATGCTTCCGCAAAGCGATCGAACTGTGTCCCGAGTACCCGGATGCCATTGAGGCTTTGCAGGACGTTGAAGCGGCCTTGGTGCTATCCGCCAAAGGCACGGCCTAGCTCTTCACGCTGTTGGTAGTTCCGGCTGTTCGACCAGGGGCGGTACACCGAGGCCATCGGCGCGTTCGCCCGCGTCACGGCTGCTTCACGGTCCGCTTGAGGACGAAGTGAACGGTCGTCGGGGACGCCTTGTCGTTGACCGCGGCCGGGGTGGTCGTGGTCACCAGTTCGTACCCGGCGGCGGCCAGCTTGTTCAACTCCTTCTCGGCCTCCTCCTCCTTGCCGACGGTCATCGCGACGATGCGGAACTCGGTCTTCGGCGGGGGCGGCGCCGCTCACTCCGCCACAACAACCTCGCCGCCGCTGCGGGTGCTCATCGCGCGGAGGGTCGGCTGCGGCGTCGCCGCCCGCAGGAAGCGGACGCTGCCGTCGGCCAGCGCCACGTTCACCCCGCCGGTGTGGTAGCTGCCGTACGCCCCCAGACGCGCCCACCACGCGCGATCCAGAGCGTCGGTCCAGGCGACCGGCGGGATGGGCGTCGGCGGCAGGTTCGGCAGCGGCGGCGGGGGCGGCGGCGACCACCCCGCGCCCTGGCGGTAGTTGATCGCCACCTCCCCGCTCAGCAGCCCGGCGCACGCGTTCGGACCCGGCGGCGGCGCCCACAGGCAGTAGCTCGCCGTCGCCTGAATCGGCGGGGTCGGGGTCGGCGTGATGACGCCGGCCGGCGCGTTCAGGTACGAGTCGAGCGCCGCGTCGCCGATCACCCGCTCGCCGAAGAGGATGGTGTTCGAGGTGCCGTCGGTCGCGTCGAGGATGCGCACGCCGCTCTGGCCCGCGCCCGGCTCGGACTGCGGGCCGGTGGTGTGGAACATGCCGTCGAGCGTGGCCCGCGTCGCCGGGTAGACCTTCGACCCGCCGTTGCCGCCGTAGGTGGTGAGCGCGGGGCTGCTCCCGCCGTGCTGGAGCGGGTGGCTCGGGCAAACGTACACGGCAATGACCACCCCCGCCCGCGGCGCCGCGCCGGCGTAGTTCGTGCCGGGGTTCGCGAAGTCCCACTGCCGGTACAGCGCGTTTTGTTCGATGTACGGGAGCAGTTCGACGAACAGCGACGAGAACCGCGGGCCGGTCTGCACCGCGCCGGGGAACCGCTCGTGCGTGTCGTGGTAGTTGTGGCTCGCGAGCGCGATCTGCTTGAGGTGGCTGGTACACTTCAGGCGCGCCGCGGCCTCGCGCACCTTCTGCACCGCCGGTAGTAACAGGCCGATCAAGACGGCGATGATGGCGATGACCACCAGCAGTTCGATCAGGGTGAACGCGATCCGTCCGCGGTGCATGTGAGTCTCGCGAGTGTGGGAAGCCGTCGGGCGGCCGTTCATCATCACATTCCGCGGCGGGGCGGTCCACGCGCGGCCGGCGGATTTTACACGCCCGCGCGCAATGTGTCTGACCTCCCCCCTTGAGGGGGAGGTCGGCGGCGCTTCG
>JAYUBA010000447.1:0-1999 GCA_043741075.1 Frigoriglobus sp. | reverse complement strand
TTCCGCGAGCCGCCCATTATTGACAACGCGGTGTCACTCACATCGAGCCGCGACCGGAAGGGAGCGGGAGACGTGGCCGACTCCCTTCCGGTCACGGCTCGATACGGAACCCCTGATTGCGTGGCCCCCCAAATCTCCGTCCTCATTCCCGCGCGCAACGAAGAACTCGGCATCGGAGCCGCGGTTCGCTCCGTCCTCGCGTCGCGGCACGTCGAACTCGAAGTGATCGTGCTCGATGACGCGTCCACCGACCGCACGGCGGAGATCGTTCGCGCGATCGCGGCCGAAGACCCGCGCGTGCGGCTCGAAACCGCGCCGCCGCTACCGGACGGCTGGTGCGGGAAGCAGCACGCGTGCTTCGCGCTCGCGAAGCTGGCCCGCTTCGACACGCTCACGTTCCTCGACGCCGACGTGCGCCTCGAACCCGACGCGCTCGCCCGCATGACCCTCTTCTTGAAGCAGAGCGGGGCGGAACTGGTCAGCGGGTTCCCGCGACAGGAGACCGGCACGTTGCTCGAAAAGCTGCTCATCCCGCTCATCAACTGGCTGCTGCTGTGCTTCCTGCCGTTATGGGGGATGCGGCACTTCCGCTGGTCCGCATTCGGCGCGGGCTGCGGGCAGTGGTTCATGACGACGCGAACCGCTTACGACAAGGTCGGCGGGCACGCGGCGATCAAGTCATCACTGCACGACGGCCTGATGTTGCCGCGCGCGTACCGCCGGGCGGGCTTCTTCACGGACGTGTGCGACGCGACGAATCTGGCAACGTGCCGCATGTACCATTCGGCGTCCGGCGTGTGGTTCGGGCTGGCGAAGAACGCCCGAGAGGGCATGGCCGCGACCGGGCAGATTGGGTTCTGGAGCGCAGTGCTGTTCTGCGGACAGGTGCTACCGTATCCACTTCTCGTGCCGGGTTTGTTCGACCCGCTCGTGTTCTGGTTCTCGCTGCTCGCGGTCGTGACTTCGGCCACCGTCCGTGCCGCAATGACTGGACGATTCCGGCAGTCCCTCTGGGGCGAACTTCTGCACCCTGTTGCGATCCTACTTCTGCTCGCGGTCCAGTGGTACGCGCTCTTCCGCGCACTGACCGGCAGGCCGGTCGGGTGGAAGGGCCGCGCGCACCCGACCTCAAAACCGGCGGGCTGACGCCGCGCCGCTCGCCGGAGAAGCGACACCATGAGCGACACTCCCGCTTTCGTCATCGTCGGCGCGTCCGGCGGCATCGGCTCCGACCTGTGCCGGCGGCTCGCGGCCCGCGGCCCGTGCAAGCTGATGCTCGCCGCCCGCGACCCGGCCAAGTTAGAAGCGCTCGCGGGCGAACTCCGCGCTGTCAACCCGGACGCGGCGGTCCTCACGCGCCCGTTCGACGCGACCGACTCCGGGGCGGTCGATGCCGCGTTCGCGGAAGCGACGGCCGCGTTCGGCGCGATCGGCGGCGCGGTGAACCTGTGCGGCTCGATCCTGCTGAAGCCGATCCACCTGACATCAGACAAAGAGTTCGGCGACACGCTCGCGGTGAACCTGCTGACCGCGTTCCATGTGCTGCGCGCCGCGGTGAGGGCGATGCCCGGCGGCGGGTCGGTCGTGCTGATGTCCACCGTCGCGACCAAGATCGGCCTGGCCAACCACGAAGCAATTGCCGCCGCGAAGGGCGGAATCAACGGGCTAGTGATCTCGGCCGCCGCGAGCTACGCGCCGCGCGGGCTGCGCGTGAACGCGGTCGCGCCGGGGCTGGTTCGCACGCCGCTCGCGGAGCGGTTGACGTCGAGCGAGGCGACGCTGAAGGCGTCCACCGCGATGCACCCGCTGGGCCGCATCGGCGAACCGGGCGACGTGGGCGCGGTGCTGGCGTGGCTGCTCGACCCGGCGACGACGTGGGTCACCGGGCAGGTCATCAGCATCGACGGCGGGCTGTCGAGCGTCCGCGCGAAGTGAGAAAACGTTATGGAGCCGCGACCGGCAGGGAGCGGGAGACGTTTCGCGCTCCCTGCCGGTCGCG
>JAYUBA010000446.1:0-2001 GCA_043741075.1 Frigoriglobus sp. | reverse complement strand
CGGCGGCGGGGCGAGCTGGTAGATGCCGCCGTCGATGTAGTTCAGCGCGTACACCTCGCCGTCGTGGTCCTGCGCCCACGCGACGATGCGCAGGTTCGACTTCGCCAGCTCCTTGTGTTCGGTGACGCGGTCCGCCTTCTTGTCGTACCGCAGCGACCACACGCGGCCGGTGTCGAAGTCGCCGTACACATACGCGCCCTTCAGGCCAGGGTGCTTCTTGCCGTGGTAGACGAAGCCGCCGGTGAGCGAGCGGAACTCGGTGTGGTTGTGTTCGATGATCGGCTTGAGGATCGGCGTCGGCCCCTTCTTGCGCTCCGGGCGGAACGGGTGCGAGCCTTCGCTCACGCTCCAGCCGTAGTTGCCGCCCTTCTGAATGAGGTAAACCGACTCCCACAAGTCCTGGCCGACTTCGCCGGCCCACAGGTCGCCGGTCGCGGTGTCGAAGCTGATCTTCCACGACTGCCGGATGCCGTAGGCCCAGATTTCGCCGCGGGCGTCCTTCGTGGCCGCGAACGGGTTGTCCTTCGGGACCGCGTAGGCTTTGCCGGCCTCTTCCTTGTCCACGTCGATGCGGAGAATCTTGCCGAGGACGGTGTCGAGCCGCTGGCCGGTCTGGAGGCCGTCGGCGATGCCGCTTCCATCTCCGGTGGAGATGTAGAGGAAGCCGTCCGGGGCGAAGCGAAGGCAACCGCCATTGTGCCCGCCGTTGGGCCAGGTGAAAATGGCCTTCGCGGTGGCCGGGTCGGCGGTCATCGTCGTGCGGTCCACCGTGTACCGCACGACCTTCGTGCCGTCGGGCGTTTCCTTGCTGCCGTCGGGCACTTCGGAGAGGTAGAGGTAGCCGTTGTCCGCGAACTTCGGGTGCAGCACCGCGCCGTAGACGGTGTGTGTCACGTCGAGAACGAGCTTCTTTTCGGCCTTCGCCGGGTCCATGTCGAACGTGTAGACCTTGCCCGGCCGCTCCGCGACCACCCACGCTTTCGCGCCCGGAACCGGGGTGAGTTCGAGCGCCTCGAAGAAGGTGAGCTTGGGGTACGTCTTCACCATCGTGAACGGGTCGGGCGGCTCCGGCGAGCCGACCACCTTCGACGTGGTCCACGGCTCGCGCTTCTCGATGCCGGTCGCCTTGCGCTCGGGTACGGCCGGCTTCGCGTCTTCGGCGGGTTTCGCGTCGCTGGGGGGCGGGGCGAATGCATACGCCGCCGCGACGAACACCGCGACGGCCGCGAGCGCCCACAAGATGCCACGCATGGGAGAGTTCCTTTGGGGTGGTGAAGGAAGTGGGGGCAGTGTAACCGGTGTGGCCGCGTGGTACAAAGGGAAGATGCAAAGCGTTCCCACGAATCTGGTCACCGGGTTCCTCGGCGTCGGGAAGACGACGGCCGTGATCGACCTGCTCCAGCGCAAGGCGGCCGGCTCGCGGTGGGCGGTGCTGGTGAACGAGTACGGGGCCGTGTCCATCGACGGCGCGCTGATCGAAGGCAGCGGCCCTGACGGGGTGACGGTGAAGGAGGTCGGCGGCGGGTGCGTGTGCTGCGCGAGCGCGCCGTTCCTGCCGGTCGCGATCCACTTCCTGCTGCTCGAAGCGCGGCCGGAGCGGCTCATCATCGAGACGACCGGCCTCGGCCACCCGGCGCGGCTGCTGGACTCGCTCCGCATGAGCTACCACGGCCGACTCGACATGCGGGCCACGCTCGGCCTCGTCGATCCGGCCGACTTCGCGAAGCCGGAGATGAAGGACAACCCGATCTTCATCGACCAGATTCAGATGGCCGACGTGCTGGTGATGAACAAGCTCGACACCGCGTCGCCGGAACTCGTGGCCGACTTCCAGACGTGGGCGAACGGCCTGTTCCCGCCGAAGCTGCTGATCGCCGGCACGACGCACGGCCGCATCGACCCGGCGTGGCTCGACCTGAACAGCAATGACGAACGGGTGCCGCTGTATCCGCAGCAACCTCTCCCCCCAGCCCCCTCCCCTAAGAAGGGGGGGGGGGCCGG
>JAYUBA010000445.1:0-2003 GCA_043741075.1 Frigoriglobus sp. | reverse complement strand
ACCGGGGCATCGAAGACTCTGCCCCGGCCACCCAGAGGAATTTCCCGCAACCGACCTTGTGTACAGGTGTTCCATGTGTAACAAATATACCAAGGAGGTGCGTTATGCCGCTTACGAATCAGAATATCGCTCAGAAGCTCCGCGAACACGCGACCGAACTGGCGCGGGCGGGGAGCAACCTGTACCGCGTCCGGGCGTTCCGGTCGGCCGCGATGGCGGTCCTGGGGCTACCGAACGAGGTCGCGGACCTCGTCGCCGCCGGCCGCGGGCATTATCTCGAACAGGTGCCGGGCATCGGCAAGAGCCTCGCGGAGACGATCGCGCGCTACGTCGCCCGCGTGCCGGCCTTGTCGGCCTGACCCGGAGTCAGGCAGTCACTCCCGGAAGTGACTGCCTGACTGCCTGACTGCCTGACTGCCTGACTCGGGGCTGCGGTCATGCGCCTTTCCGCTTCTTGGTGATCGCGCGGACGAGCGCGAACAGCGCGACCGCCGCGACGACGCCGAAGTAAATCCGCACCGTGCGGAACGAGAACGGCACGGGGGCCGGGTCTTCGACCGGGGCCGGCGGCGGTGGGGTCGGGGGCGCGAGCAGCACTTCCTCGGGGGGCGGTCCCTTCGCGTCCGCGGCCTTGATTACCGCGACGCGGTGCATCACAAGTACTCTGCGGTTGCTGTAGTGACCCGAATCGACGCACTCATCCATGATCCTCCGCGCCGCCGCGAATTCGCCTTTTACCGCGTACAGTTCCGCGAGCAACCAATACAACCGAATGTCGCCCGGGAACCACAGCACGAATTGTTGAACGGTCGCGAGTGCGTCGGGCGGGAGTTTCGCCAGTTCGGCGGGTGCGATCACGCCCGGTTCGTACGCGCCGGCCGCGTTCACGAAGTTCACGTCGAAGATGCGGTCCGGCAGTTCGTCCTCCGGTGGCAGTTTCGGGCCACGCGCCTCGCCGCGGCGAAGGCGCAAGAACTTCATCAGCGCCCCACGGTCCAACTTGAGTTGCCACGCGAGTTGCTGGGGCGTGAGGCCGGGAACCTCCTTCGGCGGAACCTCGTCGGTCGCGATGGACAGGAAGTTCATCGCCCCCGGCCAGTCTACCCCCTTCACCGCCTGGTCCGGATTCGCCTGGGCGGTCGCGATGTGGGCGAGGGTGACGTTCCCCAGATACCCGCGGCGATGCTCCCCCACCAGAACGCTCGCGGCCTCGGCCGGCTTGTTGAACCGGAACAGATCGACCGCCAGTGCAACGCTTTGCTCGCGCGTGCGGCCCGCGACCTTGAGCTGCTTGTCGATGCGATCCTTGACGACCCCGCGATCGGTCTTGAGCTTCTTGGCGGGGTCGTTCGGGTCGGGAACTTCCAGCGGCCAGCCCTCGTTTCCGACGTTCCGCAACACGAGCCGGCGGCGCCTGAGGTCGTCGAACGGGAGCGCCTCCGGTTCGCCCTTCGCGTTCACCGGAATCGCCATCGGGTCGGTCGGGTGGTGTAACGACGCGTGCCCGTCCGGCGCGCCGGCAAGGGCCAGCAGCCCGACGACCAAACCTATGCTCGCGACGCGTGCCACGGCGCCCTCCTGAGCGGGCGGACCAGCCGACCGGGAACTTGCGACGCGGGTATTCTAAGCCGGCCCCGGCGACCGGACTTCCCCGTGATGGGAATTGTCTTGCGCGTCCAGCCACGCCAGGACTTCCGCGGTGCAGTCCGCGCCGCCGGTGACGTTCACCCACACGGCCCACGGCGTCAGGAGCAGCCCCCACGGCGCGCCCCACGGGCCGAACACGAGCGCGAGGAGGCTGTACCACAGCCCCCGCATATAGCGCTGCTGCCAGGAGTCGGTGAGGTATACAGGCGACTGCCGCCGCACGGTGACGAACAGGAGCGATACGCAGAACTCGAACCGGACGCACCGCGCCCCGGTCGCGAGCCGGGTGCGCAACTCCTCGTCGAACAGCGGGCGCGAGCCGCGTAGATGAAGTAGCTCCGGTGCGGACACGGGGT
>JAYUBA010000444.1:0-2005 GCA_043741075.1 Frigoriglobus sp. | reverse complement strand
CCGGACCACGTGGGTCGCGGCGCACCGTGGGCACGGCGGGATCGGGTCCGAACTCGTGGTTGATTCGCTCATCCGGTCAGAGTAGGACGGTGCCACCTTTCAAGCCATTACCCGGAGTTGGGCATTGGTCGCGGGGCCGATGCACACCTACCCGACGAGGACGACCACGCCGCGCGCCTGTTCGCGAAGCTACGAGAACCCGACGCTCGCCCGGCATCCAAGCACAACCCGGACCTGATCCGCCGCGCCGCCGAACTGGTCGGGGACGCGGGCGCCTACACCGGGCCGATGCGGTTTTCCGCGGCGCGGTGGGGCGAGTACCTAGCGAGGAACAACATCCCGTGGCCGCAACTGGACTCCGGCGCTCTCGCGCTCGACGACGGCAGCTTCAAGGAGATGGCAAAGCTGTACCCGCAACAGGTCGGGCCGGTCCGCGACCTGCGCCACGCCCTGGGACAGATGCGGCTGAACGAACTGGCGGTCGGGCCGGACGGCCGGAACCGGCTGATGATGTCGATATTCGCGTCCAAGACCGGCCGCAACCAGCCGAGCAACAGCCGGTTCATCTTCGGCCCGTCTTGCTGGCTCCGGAGTCTGATCCGCCCCGCCGCGGGGCGGGCGCTCGCGTACTGCGACTGGAGCGCGCAAGAGCTGGGGATCGCGGCGGCGCTGCCCGGCGACAAGCGGATGCAGGAGGCGTACACGTCGGGCGACCCGTACCTCTGGTTCGGAAAGTTCGCCCGGCTTGTCCCACCGACCGCCACGAAGCAGACCCACGCCGCGGACCGCGACCGGTTCAAGGTGATGATGCTCGGCGTGCTGTACGGGCTGGGGGCCGACGGCCTCGCCCGCCGGTTGGGCCTCACCACGGCGCACGGCCGCGAGTTGATGAACTTGCACCGCGAGACGTTCCGCAGGTTCTGGCAGTGGTCGGACGCCGTGCAGGACGAAGCGATGCTCACCGGCAGCTTGCGGACGGTGTTCGGTTGGGGCACGCGCGTCGGCCCGGACACCACCCCGACCAGCCTGCGAAACTTCCCGATGCAGGCGAACGGGGCCGAGATGATGCGTCTGGCGGCGTGCCTCGCGACCGAAAGCGGCATCGGCGTGTGCTGCCCGATCCACGACGCATTCCTGATCGAAGCCGATACCGACTCCATCGAGACGGAAACGGGGCGCATGTGCGAGGCGATGCGCAAGGCGTCGGAACTGGTGCTACCCGGCTTCGCGCTGCGAACGGACGCGAAGATTGTGCGTTCCCCGGACCGGTACTCCGACGACCGCGGCCGACTGATGTGGGACACAGTGAACCGCATCCTCGACAAAATCGACCCGGCCGCACCCGTAGCGGAGTGCGC
Organism: Frigoriglobus sp.; assembly: GCA_043741075.1. GTDB lineage: Bacteria > Planctomycetota > Planctomycetia > Gemmatales > Gemmataceae > Gemmata. The sequence goes on along the minus strand of JAYUBA010000444.1, from coordinate 647 downwards.
CGGGTTCGAGGATCGAAGTGAGACGGGTACGTGTCTCGGTCCGCTACACCCGGACCCTTATTCTTCTTCCTTCTATTCCACTATCCCCCTATGACACCCGACCCGTTCGACCCGGCGTCGCTCGGCCGCCCCGTTACCGCGGCGACGCTCGACGCCCTCAAGAGCGCTCCGACCCGCGCCAAGCTCCCGCGGCCGGCGTCGGGCGAGCAGTACCTCGGCGGCCCGATCCCGCTGGACTGGCTCACTTGTGCCGCGTGTTTGCCGGGCAAGGCGTACCACCTCGGAACCGCTCTGTGGTACTCCGCCGGGCGGAGCAGGGGGAAGAACCCCACCGTGAAGCTTACTTCAACGCTCGCCGCTCACTTCGGATTGGGAGCGAGAACGACCCGGACACGCGCACTTGCCGCTCTCAGGGACGCCGGGTTGGTCCGGGTTGAGGAGCGGACCGGCCGCTCGCCGCTGGTCACGATCCTGCCCATCGGGACGAAATGTGATGTCTCGGACGTGTAATCAGGGCGGCGCATCCGGACGCGGGTTCGATCCCCCGAATCCCGTCCTTCCAACATGGCGCGCCGACGGTGTAGCGTGTACGATTCAACTACCCTGGTCGAGCCGGTCCGGGTCGCGGGAATGGGAACCCCGCGCCG
>JAYUBA010000443.1:0-2005 GCA_043741075.1 Frigoriglobus sp. | reverse complement strand
GGCTCCATGAAGACACCCAGACTCGTTCTCACACGTCCAGCTCTTCCGCGACGGCCTGTTCCGCCCGCTCCATGATGAACCGGTACCGGTGTTCCGCGTCCTTGCCGAGCAGTTCCACGAACGCCTTATCGGCCTCGAGCGCGCCTTCGATCTGCACCCGCAGCAGCGTCCGCGTCTTGCGGTCGAGGGTCGTGCTGGCGAGGTCCTTCGCGTCCATTTCGCCCAGCCCCTTAAACCGCGTCACCTCCACCTTCGCGTTCGCCCGCAGCCCGGCGATGATCTCCTCCTTGTGCTTGTCGTCGCGCGCCCAATACGTGTCCTTGCCGACGTTCACGCGGTACAACGGCGGCTGCGCGAGGTAGACGTGCCCCTTCTTGATCATTTCCGGCATGTGGCGGAACAGGAAGTCGAGCATCAGCGTCGCGATGTGGCACCCGTCGGCGTCGGCGTCCATCATCAGGATGATCTTGCCGTACCGCAGCCCGTCGTAGTTGAACTTCTCGCCGGCCCCGGTGCCGATCGCGGTGACGAGGTCGGAAATCTCCTGGTTGCCGAGCGCCTTCAGGGTGGTCAGCCCTTCGCAGTTGAGAATCTTGCCGCGGAGCGGGAGCACGGCTTGCGTGTCGTTGTTGCGGCCCTGCTTGGCGGACCCGCCGGCCGAGTCGCCCTCGACGATGAACAGTTCCGTCTTCGCCATGTCGGTGGACTTGCAGTCGGCGAGCTTGCCGGGCAGGCTCAGCCGCCGGCTGCCGGGCGTCTTCCGCTTCACCTCTTCCTTTGCCGCCCGCGACGCCTCCCGCAGTCGTGCCGCCAGCACGATCCGCGCGACGATCGCGTCCGCCGCGGAGGCGTTGTTGTTCAACCACGCTTCGAGCGCCGGCCGCACGAAGTTGTCCACCGTACTTTCCATCTCCGGGTTGCTGAGACGGTTCTTCGTCTGCGACTCGAACATCGGGTCGCGGAGGAACACGGACAGCACCGCGACCACGCCCTCGCGGATGTCGTCGGCGGTAATCTTCAGCCCCTTCACCTTGATGTCGTGCGTCTCGATGTAGTTGTTGATCGCCTTGCGGAGCGCGTTCTTCAGGCCGTTTTCGTGCGTCCCGCCGCTGGGCGTGCGGATGCCGTTCGCGTAACTGCGGTACGTCTCCTCGGTCGATTCCGTCCACTGAATCGCGACCTCGATCTTGTCGCCCGCTTCGCGCACCGCGGAGAACGCGGCCCCCGTGATCGCCGGCTTCTGGCCGTCGGCGACGAGCTTGGTCAGGAACGCCGGCAGCCCGCCGGGGTTCGCGAGTTCGAGCGTCTCGCCGGTGACCTCGTTCTTGTACGTGACGTGCAGGCCGCTGTGGAGGAACGCCATGTCCTCGAGCCGCGCCTTGATGAGGTCCGGGTCGAAGCGGACGACCTTGAAGATGGTGTCGTCCGGCTCGAAGTAGATGCCGGTGCCGTGCCCGCGGAACGGGCCGACCGTTTCCAGCTTCGTCAGCGGGGTGCCCTTCGCGTACTCCTGCCGGTACTCGTACCCGTCGCGCTTGACGGTGGCGACGAGCTTCTTCGACAGCGCGTTCACGACCGACGCGCCGACGCCGTGCAGCCCGCCGGTGCGGACGTACCCGCTCCCCGCGTCGCCGAACTTGCCGCCCGCGTGCAGCACCGTCAGCACCAGTTCCAGCCCGGTCTTCTTGTGCTTCTTGGACATCTCGACCGGGATGCCGCGGCCGTTGTCCGTGATGGTGAGCGCGTGCCCGGACTTGTGCAGGGTGAGGGTAATGTGATCGGCGAAGCCGTTGATGTACTCGTCCACGGCGTTGTCGAGGATTTCCCACGCGAGGTGGTGCAGCCCCTTCTTGTCCGCGTCCCCGATGTACATGGCCGGGCGCTTGCGGACCGGCTCCAGCCCTTCGAGCACCTGAATGTCGTCGGTGGTGTACTTCGCGTGGCTGATGGAAAGTGCGCTCATGTTCTCTCTGTCCTCGGCACCGTCTGTGAAATTACATCGTGG
>JAYUBA010000442.1:0-2009 GCA_043741075.1 Frigoriglobus sp. | reverse complement strand
CGAAGCGCATTCATCCTGGTTTTCCGCACTAACTCTTCTCTGATCGGCGTCCGTCCGCGTCATCTGCGGCTGTATTCTCTGATCGGCAAAGTAATCCGCGGAGTGATGCGATGACCAACCTGTTTGACCTGACCGGCGAAGTGGCCGCGGTCCTCGGCGGTACGGGCGTGCTCGGCGGCGCGATGGCCGACGCGCTCGCCGCGGCCGGCGCGACCGTCGCCGTGGTGGGCCGCAGCGAGGAGCGCGGCACGGAGCGCGTCCGCGCCATCGAGAAGGCCGGCGGGAAGGCCGTCTTCGTCTCGGCCGACGCGATGAAGCCCGCATCGCTCGTCGCGGCACGCGACGCGATCGTCTCGAAGTTCGGCAACGTGACAGTCCTCATCAACGGGGCCGGCGGCAACAAGCCGGAGGGCACCGTGATGCCCGGCGGCGACTTCTGCAAGATGGGGCTGGAGGGCTGGAACGCGGTGTTCGACCTGAACCTCGTCGGCGGCACGCTGCTCCCCTCGCAGATCTTCGGCGAGAAGATGGTCGCGGCCGGTAAGGGGAGCATCATCAACGTCGCGTCGATGGCGTCGATCATCCCGCTGTCGCGGGTGGTCGCGTACTCCGCGTCGAAGGCGGCGGTGCTGAACCTGACGCTGTGGCTCGCGCGCGAGTGGGCGACGAAGGGCGTGCGCGTGAACGCGATCAGCCCCGGCTTCTTCCCGGCGGAGCAGAACCGGCGGATGCTGCTGAAGGACGACGGAACGTACACCGAGCGCGGCGCGTCGATCGTCGGGCACACGCCGATGGGCCGGTTCGGCAGCGCCGAGGAACTGGCCGGCGCAGTGGTGTGGCTGGCCTCGTCGCGCGCGAGTGGCTTCGTGACGGGGCAAAACATCGTGGTGGACGGCGGCTTCTCGTCGGTGACGATCTGATGTGAAAGGCCACCTCGCATGAGCGGTACACTTCCAAGTCTCCTCGCCGCGTTCGACCCGAACCTGCCGCTCGAACGCGGGAGTACGATCCCGAACACGTGGTACACCTCTCCCGATGTGTACGCGCTCGAACGCGACGCGATCTTCGCGCACTCGTGGCAGATGGTCGGGCGCCGCGAACAGGTCGCGACGCCGGGGCAGTTCCTCACGGCGGACATCGCGGGCGAACCAGTTCTGGTGGTCCGCGGCGAGGACGGTACGCTGCGTGCATTCTTCAACGTGTGCCGGCACCGCGCGGCGCGGGTGTGTACCGACGAGTGCGGCACCGCGACCAAACTCCGCTGTCACTACCACGGCTGGACGTACGACCTCAGCGGCAACCTGCGCGGCGTCCCGGAGTTCGACGGCGTGCAGGACTTCCGGCGCGAAGACAACGGCCTGCCGCCGGTCGCGGTCGCGGAGTGGGGACCGTTCGTGTGGGTGAATCTCACACCGCCGCGCGAACCGCTGGAGGCGTTCCTCGGTCCGTTACCCTCGTGGGCCGAATCGAAGAAGGCGTTCGACGGGCTGAAGTGGTACGCGCGGAAGAGTTACGACCTCGCGTGCAACTGGAAGGTGTACGCGGACAACTACCTCGACGGCGGCTACCACGTGAACACGGTTCACCCGGCGCTCGCGGGGACGCTCGACTACCGCGAATACCGCACCGTCTGCGACGGCAACACGGTGTTGCAGTCCGCCCCGACGAAGGCCGCCGACGGAGATGCGGGCCGTACCCGCACCGGCGACGCGGCGTACTGGTGGCTGTACCCGAACTTCATGCTGAACGCCTACGCCGGCGTGATGGACACGAACCTCGTGCTGCCGCTCACCGTAGACCGCTGCCGCGTCGTGTTCGACTTCTACTTCGCCGAATCGCTCAACGAAGACTTCAAGCGGAAGAGTGTTGAGGTGGCGGAGCAGGTGCAGGCGGAAGACATCGGGGTGTGCGAAGAGGTGCAGCGGAACCTGAGGAGCCGCAGCTACACGACCGGCCGGTTCAGCGTGAAGCGCGAGAACGGCGGCCACCACTTCCACCAACGACTTGGA